>JAICTR010000252.1 GCA_025936275.1 Burkholderiales bacterium | reverse complement strand
GGCGATTTTCCGGAGGCGTACGTGATCGCCCATGAGATCGGGCACCACGTGCAGAACCAGCTCGGCATCTCGGACAAGGTCGAGCGCCTGCGCGGCCGCGCGTCGCGCACGGAGATGAACCGCATGTCGGTGAAGCTCGAGCTGCAGGCCGATTGCCTCGCGGGCGTGTGGGCGAACCACGCGCGCAGCGGCGCGAAGATCACGCGCCAGGACATCGAGCAGGGACTCGCGGCGGCGGCGGCCATCGGCGACGACCGCCTGCAACGCCAGTCGCAGGGCTACGTGGTGCCCGATTCGTTCACGCACGGCTCCTCGGCCGAGCGCGTGCACTGGTTCGAGCAGGGCATCGAGTCGGGGCGCGTCGCCGATTGCGACACGTTCGGGACGCGCTCCCCGTAGCGCTCAGCCCTTGCGGCCCTTGGCGCGCTTCTCTTTCTTGCGCGGCGCCTTGGGCTTGGCAGCAGCTTGCGCCGCGCCCGCCTCGCGCGGCTCGGCCGCCGCGCCCGACTGGGCGAGCGCCTCGTCCGGCGGCAGGATCTCGCGATCGTCCGCGGTCACCAGCTTCTCGCGGATGCGCGCCGCCTTGCCGGTGAGGCCGCGCAGGTAGTAGAGCTTCGCGCGCCGCACGTCGCCCTTGCGCTTCACCTCGATGGAGCCGAGCGAGGGCGAATAGGTCTGGAAGGTGCGCTCCACGCCCTCGCCGCTGGACATCTTGCGCACGATGAACGACGAGTTGAGGCCGCGGTTGCGCTTCGCGATCACCACGCCTTCGTACGCCTGCTCGCGCTTCTTGTCGCCTTCGACCACCTGCACCTTCACGACCACGGTGTCGCCGGGCGCGAAATCGGGGATCTTGCGGTTCAAGCGCTGGATCTCTTCCTTCTCGAGCTGCTGGATCAGGTTCATCTGCATCTTCCTTTCGTCGCGGCCTTCCGGCCTTTCGCGCAGAGCCGTGACGACACGGATGCGCGAGGTTTGTTGGTCACTTCGACTTCGCTCGCTCGCTTCGATATTCCTGAAGCAGCTTCAGGTCTTCCTTCGAGAGCGCCGCCTCGTCCACGAGGTCGGGCCGGCGCTCCCATGTGCGCCCCAGCGCCTGCTTGCGGCGCCAGCGCGCGATCGCGGCGTGGTTGCCCGACACCAGCACCTCCGGCACCGCCGCGCCCCGCCAATCCTCGGGCCGCGTGTAATGCGGCCAATCGAGGAGTCCCGCGGAGAACGAATCCTCGCAGGCGCTTCGCGCATCGTTGAGGCTCCCGGGAAGCCGCCTCACGAGGCAGTCGATCAACACCATCGCGGGCAACTCGCCGCCCGACGTCACGTAATCGCCGATCGAAATCTCGCGATCGACGCACTTCTCCACCAGGCGCTCGTCGATGCCCTCGTAGCGGCCGGCGACGATCACCACTCCTTCCTCGGCCGAGAGCTCCCGCACCGCGCGCTCCGTCAGCCGCTCGCCCTGCGGGGACATCAGCACCACTTTCGGCCGCGCGACACCCGCCTCGCGCTGCCGCTGCCGCGCCGCTTCGATCGAGGCGAGCAGCGGCTCGGCCATCATCACCATCCCTGGGCCGCCGCCGTAAGGCCGGTCGTCGACCCGCCGGTACGCGTCCACCGTGAAATCCCGCGGGTCCCAGGTCTTCAACCCGAAGAGCCCGTCCTCCAGCGCCCTGCGCGTGATGCCGTGGTGCGTCACCGCCTGCAGCATCTCGGGGAAGATCGTGATCACGTCGAAGTGCTTCACGTGTCGTAATCCGCCTTCCAGTCCACCGTGACGCGCCGCGCCTCGCGGTCCACCGACTTCACGTAGGCGTCGATGAACGGGATCAGCCGCTGCATCGCGCCCTTCACCACCATCACGCTCGCGCTCGCGGTCTCGACGAAACCGTCCAGCGTGCCGAGCGCGGTGCCGTCCTCCGCGCACACCTCGTAGCCCACCAGGTCCACCTGGTAGAGCGTGCCTTCCGCGGCCTCGGCGAGCGCGGCGCGCGGCACCGCGATCTCGCAGCCGTTCAGGCGCTCGGCGCCCGTGCGGTCCGTGCATCCGGCGAGCCGCGCCACCGGGCCTTTCGCGTGCAGCTCGAATTCCTCGAGCGCCATCTCGCGCCAGCCGTCGATCGCACGCACCACCCAGCTCGGGAATTTCGCGAGGCCGTCGGCCCGCTCGGTATAGGGCTTCACCTTGACCCAGCCCTGGATGCCGAAGGCGCCGACGATTCGCCCCATCGCCACGAGCTTCGAGGCGTCCCCATCGAAGGGGACGGCCGCGTTACTTCGCGGCGGCGGGTTGCCCGGCCGCTTCGGCCTTGCCACGCTTGATGATCTTCCTCACCGCGTCGGAGGGCTGCGCGCCCTTGCCCACCCAGTGCTCGACGCGATCGAGCGCGATGCGGTACCTGGGCTCGTTCTCGGCCGCCTTGGGGTTGTAGAAGCCGATGCGCTCGATGAAGCGCCCGTCGCGCGGCATGCGCGAATCGGCGACGACGATGTTGTAGAAGGGGCGGTTCTTGGCTCCGCCACGCGCCATGCGAATCACGACCATTGGAGACTCCTGTACCCGTTGAGAACGGGCAACAATGAAACGATTTGAATGGGCAACGATGAATCGGGGAAAGCCGAAGATTATACCGGGAAATCAAGGGCGAAGCGAGCCTCAGAACTTGAACTTCCCGTCCTTGCCGATCACCGCCAGCTCGACGTAGTGGCTGCCGTGGCGGATGTCGGGGCCGAAGGTCACGGTGTAGCCGCCGACGTCGTAGCCGTTCAGCGCCTGCAGCCCACGGTACACGCTCTCGCGTGTCACCTCGCGCCCGCCGCGGCGGATCGCCTCCACCAGCACCTTCGCGGCGATGCACGATTCGAGGTTCGTGTAGTTGAGCGGTGGCAGGCTCGCCGCGCGCAACGCCGCGGCGCATTCCTTCACCACGCCGACGGTGAGCTTGGTGGGCGGCGGCACCACGCCCGAAACGGAGACGCCCGCGGCATCGATGCCCGCGACCTTCGCGAGCTGGCTGGGGCCCACGAACGAGAGCGTCGTCATGTTGTACGGGCGGTTCGCCGCGTGCAGCATCTTCAGCACCTCGGCCGTCGAGGCGTAGGAAGTGGTGCCGACGATGATCTCGGGGTCGCTCTTGATGATCTCCTGGATTTGCGCAGGTGTGACGTCCTTGTTGCGCAGCAGCTTCACGCCGACCGGCTTCTTGCCGGCCGCCTTCATGATGCGTTCGACCGTGGCGTAGTTCGCGTTGCCGATCTGGTCGTCGTAGTGGATCACCGTGACGCGCGTGAGGCCGAGGTCGCCCCAGTGCTCGAGCACCTTGGTGAGCTCGTCGGCGTAGGAGGCGCGCATCGCGAAGACGTATGGGTTCTGGTGGTAGATCGCGTCCGCGCCGGTGAAGGGCGCGAAGAACGGCACGTGCTTCTCCTTCACGATCGGCATCGCGTCGAGCGAGAGCGTGGTGGAGGGAAAGCCGAAGAGCGCGACCGCGTTCTCCTGGTTCACGAGCTTCACCGCGTTGGCGCCCGCGGTCTTGCGGTCGTTGTGGTCGTCGATGGTGACCAACTCGATCATGCGGCCGTGGATGCCGCCGGCGCCGTTCACCTTCCTGAAGTACGCCAGCGCGCCATCGCGGATGTCCTTGCCGAGCTCCGCGTTGGAGCCGGTGAGCGGCGCCGATTGGCCGATGACGATCTTCTCCGCGGCCTGCGCGGTGAAGGCGAGCGAAAGCGCGGCGAGCGCTGCGCCGAGCCGGTGGGTGAGTGCCATGGAGGGTTCCGTGAGGGTGGGAGCGGTTCAGCGCATGCCGGGGAGCATCCCCTTCATGCCGCGCAGCATCTTGCCGAGGTTGCCGCTGCGCATCATCTTCATCATCTTCTGCATCTGCTCGAACTGGGTGAGGAGGCGGTTCACCTCCTGCACCTGCACGCCGGCGCCTGTCGCGATGCGGCGCTTGCGCGAGGCCTTGATGAGCTCGGGCTTGCGCCGCTCGAGGGGCGTCATCGCGTTGATGATGCCCTCGGTGCGCTTCAACGCCTTCTCCTGCAGCTCGGGCGAGGACTGCGCCATCTGCGTGAGCTGCACCGGGAGCTTGTCCGTGAGGCTTGCGATGCCGCCCATCTTCTTCATCTGCTGGAGCTGGGCCTTGAAGTCCTCGAGGTCGAAGGCCTTGCCCTTCTTGAACTTCTCGGCGAGGCGCTCGGCCTCCTTCTCGTCCACCTTGGCGCGCGCTTCCTCGACGAGGGAGAGGATGTCGCCCATGCCGAGGATGCGCGAGGCCATGCGCTCCGGATGGAAGGGCTCGAGCCCGTCCATCTTCTCCGAGACGCCGACGAACTTGATGGGCTTGCCGGTCACGTGGCGCACCGAGAGCGCCGCGCCGCCGCGCGCATCGCCGTCGAGCTTGGTGAGCACCACGCCGGTGAGCGGCAGCGCCTCGTTGAAGGCGCGCGCGACGTTCACCGCGTCCTGGCCCTGCATGGAATCGACGACGAAGAGCGTCTCCACCGGCTTCACCGCGGCGTGGAGCGCCGTCACCTCGTTCATCATCGCCTCGTCGATGCCCAGGCGCCCGGCGGTATCCACGATCAGCACGTCGT
>JAICTR010000359.1 GCA_025936275.1 Burkholderiales bacterium | reverse complement strand
GAATCGAAGGTCGATTCCATCGTGCGCTTCGCCGACATCGGCGAGCACATCGACGAGCCGATCAAGCACTACTCGTCGGGGATGACGGTGCGCCTCGGGTTCGCCGTCGCCACCGCCCTGCAGCCCGACGTCCTCATCACCGACGAGGTGCTCGCGGTCGGCGACGAATCGTTCCAGAAGAAATGCATCGCGTGGCTCGAGGGATTCCTGAGCCGGGGCGGCACGCTCCTCATGTGCTCGCACAGCATGTACCACGTGCAGACCCTTTGCCAGCGCGCGGTCTGGATCCATCAGGGGAAGATCCGGCTCTCCGGCAGCAGCTTCGACGTCACGCGCGAGTACCTCACGTACCACGAGGAGAAGACCTCGCGGGCACGCGAAGCGCGCCGTGCGCAGGGCAACCTCACGCGCATCCTCGATGCGTGGATCGAGCGCGACGACGGCACGCGCGATACGACATTCCGGCGCGGCGAGCCGCTGGTGCTCCAGGCGCTCGCCTACGAGCCCGATGACCGCGCGCCGGTCATGCTCTTCGGCATCGTGAGGGCCGACGGCACGGCGGTCTACGGCTCGCATTCCGACGAAGGCGGCTACCAGCCGCGGCGCATCGAGCCGCAGCAGTTCGCCTTCGCGGTTCGCTTCGACGGCCTTTCACTCCTGCCGGGCAAGTACCAGATGCGCGTGCACTCGCTCGATCCCGAGGGGCTGCGCCTCTTCGACACGCTCGAGCTGCCGTTCGTCGTGACCGGCGAGACGCGCGACTATGGCCTGGTGGAGCTGCCGCATGCGTGGCGCGAAGGACGCGGCCGATGAGCGATCCGCGCATCGACGAGGCGCGCCGCCTGCACAAGCGCGGCGAGCTTCCGCAAGCGATCGCCGCGTATCGCGCGGTCCTCGCCTCGGATCCGGGTGTCGCCGACGTATGGCACCTTAAGGCCGCCGCCGAGCACCAGGCGGGCCAGCTCGCCGACGCGGCCGCTAGCGTGGGCCGCGCGCTCGAGTCGGGCGGCGAGAAGGCACCGTACCTGCTGCTGGACGGCGTCATCCGGCGCGAGCTGGGCGAGCTCGATGCGGCCGAGCGTCGCTTTGCTCGCGTGGTGCAGCTGCGGCCGGATCTTGCCGCGGGTCATTTCGAGCTGGGCCGGGTGAGGATGGACCAGGGACGCCCGCAGGATGCGGTGCCGAATTTCCAGGCGGCGGTGCGCCTGGATGCGCGCCACCTCGCGGCGTGGAACAACCTCGGCGTGGCGCTGCAGTCGCTCGATCGCCTCGACGACGCCGTGCGCGCGTTCAATTACGCGCTCAACATCGATCCGGCCTACGCGCTGGCGCACTTCAACCTCGCCCGCATCCACAAGCTGCGCGGCGATGCCAATCGCGGGCTCGAGCATGCGCTGCTCGCCGTGCGCGGCGACCCGCGGCATGTCGAATCGTGGCTCCTGATCGGCGACATCCATGTCCAGCGTCGCGAGACGGACCGCGCGCTCGCCGCGTATGCCTCGGCCGTGAAGGCGGATCCCGCGAACCTCAAGGCGCGCCTCACGCTCGCGGATGCCGCCGCGGGCGCGGGGGGCTATGCGCACGCCCTGGCGGAATTCCGGCGCATCGCCGCGGAATTCCCGGCCGCGCTGCGCGCGGAGCTGCCGGCGAACCTGCTCCTGCCGCAGGTATACGAGTCGCTCGACGACCTCGAGTCGGTGCGGCGCCAGTACACCGAAGGGCTGGGACGGCTCGAAGCGCTCGCGGACTCGTTCCGCTTCCGCAATCGCGACGCGGCCCTCTCGGACGCGCGCTGGACCAACTTCTACCTCGCCTACCAGGGGAAGGACGACGTCGAGCCGCAGCGCCGCTACGGGGCCTTCCTGCGATCGGTGCTGCAGCGCGCGGCGCCCGAGCTCTATGCGCCGCGCACGAAGCGCCGCGCGGCGGGCCGCATCCGCGTGGGCTTCCTCAGCCATTTCTTCTTCAATTGCACGGCGGGGCGCTATTTCTCCGCGTGGGCGACGCAGCTCGATCGCACGCGGTTCGAGACCGTCGTCTACTACACCAACGAGTGGGTGGCCGACGACACGCGTGCCATCGCCGCGGCGGTCGATCGTTTCCGCCATTTGCCGGGACGCCCGCTCGCGACGCTCGCCCAGCAGGTGATCGCGGACCAGCTCGACATCCTCGTGTACCCGGAGCTCGGCATGCACCCGGAAACGTTCGCGCTCGCATCGCTGCGGCTCGCGCCGGTGCAGTGCGCCGGTTGGGGCCATCCCAACACCACCGGCCATCCCGAGATCGACTGGTTCGTTTCCTGCGAGGCGATGGAGCCACCGGATGCGGCCGCGCACTACAGCGAGCGCCTCGCGCTGCTGCCCGGCCTGGGCACCCGTTACGCCAGGCCGCGCACGGACTCGCAGCGCACGCGCGCCGATTTCGGCCTGCCGGACGGGCGCACGCTATATCTCCTGCCGCAATCGCTCTTCAAGATCCATCCGGACAACGACGAGCTGCTGGCGCGCGTGCTCGAGCGCGATCCCGCGGGCATCGCGGTGCTCTTCGCTTCCAACCACGCGAACATCACCAACGCTTTCGCTGCGCGCCTCGCGCCGGTCTTCGAGCGCCACGGCATGGACCTGCACGAGCGCACCTGCTTCCTCGGCGCGCTTGCGCACCACGAGTACCTGCGCGTGAACCAGCTCTGCGACGTGATGCTCGACACAATGCATTGGTCCGGCGGCAATACCTCCCTCGACGCGCTGGCGATGGGCTTGCCGCTGGTCACGCTTCCGGGCGGGCTCATGCGCGGCCGCCAAAGCCAGGCGATGCTGCGCATCGTCGGTGCGCAGGACCTGGTCGCTTCCAGCGTGGAGGAATACCTGGGGATCGCCCAGCGCCTCGGCGGCGATGCGGCCGAGCGCACGCGAATCTCGGGGCGCATCCGCGACGGCCTGGGCAACCTCTTCGAGCGCGACGAGCCGATTCGTGCGCTCGAAGCGTTCCTCGAGCGCGCGGCGCGCGAGCCCTAGGCCCTCACGCGAGCTTCCAGCCGTGCGTGGCGAAGAAGCGCCACGCCGAGCGCACGAACCACGCGATGTGCCGCGGCCCCTTGCGCGCGGCCTCGCCGCCATGGTGCACGATGCGCGCGCGCGGCACGTAGGCGACCTGCGCCTCGCGCCCGAGCCTGAGGCTCAGGTCGTAGTCCTCGAAATAGAGGAAGTAACGCGGGTCAAAGCCGGCGAGCCTCTTCAGCACGTCCGTTCGGAACATCATGAAGCAACCACTGACGATGGGCGGATCCCAAATTATGTCGCGATCGT
>JAICTR010000490.1 GCA_025936275.1 Burkholderiales bacterium | reverse complement strand
TGGTGCAGCGCTGCGTGCAGGGCGCGCACATCTGCCTGGTGTGGGACGGCGCGGCGGTGACCGGGTGGTACGAGAAGAGCGCGGTGCGGAGCATGGGACGCTGACCCTCTCCCGGCCCTCTCCCAAGGGCGAGGGAGACTTTCCGACTTGCGCTGCGGTGCAGCAAAATGTAGAATTTCGGGTTCCCATGGGAACCCATAGAACCCCTTCCGCCGCGCTTCGCCGCCAGCAGCACATTGGCCGCTCCCTAGACGGGCTGCGGGCCATCGTGCGGGCGCTGCGCGTCAATTCCCATGCCCTCGAGCGGCGCATCGGGCTATCCGGCGCGCAGCTTTTTGTGCTGCAGCAATTGGAACCGGGCCCGGCCGGCTCGATGAACGAGCTCGCCGAGCGCACGCTCACCCACCAGAGCTCGGTCTCGGTGGTGGTGAGCCGCCTCGTCGAGCGCGGGCTCGTCACCCGGACCGCGGCCCAGACTGACGCGCGGCGCACGGAGATCGCGCTTTCGGCGCGCGGCCGCGCGATGCTGCGGCGCGCACCGGTCACCGTGCAATCGCAGCTCGTGGCGGGGCTGCGCGCCCTTCCGCCGGCACGCCTCGCGGCGCTCGCGGCGGGCATCGAGGGGTGGCTGCGCGCGGCCGGCATCGCGGAGGGCAATCCCCCGCTCCTCTTCGAGGACGCGTCGCCGGCGAAGGCGGGTGCGAAACGGAGGCCACGTGCCCGAGAGTGATTCCCGGGCACATCCCATCGAGGAGGCGTCGACCACCGAAGGGCTGCCCGTAGCGCCCGGCATGGGCGCGGCGCTCGCCTCGGTGCAGGCGCCCCACGAGACGGTTCCGGTCGGCCCGCGCGTGGTGCTGATCGCCGGCGTGGCGATCGTGGTCGCGATCGCCGCGGCGGTGATCGCGGTGATCCTCACGCGCCTCATCGGCCTCATCACCAACCTCGCCTACTACGGCCGCTACGCGACCGATTTCGTCGCGCCGTCGATCGAGCATCTCGGCGGCTGGTCGGCGCTGGTGCCGGTCGCGGGCGCCCTCGTCGTGGGCCTCATGGCGCGCTTCGGCTCGGCCGCGATCCGCGGCCACGGCATCCCCGAGGTGATGGAGCGCGTGCTCTACGGCAAGAGCCGCATCGCGCCGCGCGTGATGTTCCTGAAGCCGATCTCGGCCGCGATCGCCATCGGCACCGGCGGGCCCTTCGGCGCGGAAGGTCCGATCATCGCGACCGGCGGCGCGTTGGGCTCGATCGTGGGCCAGGTGTTCCACGTGACCGCCGACGAGAGGAAGACGCTGCTCGCCGCGGGCGCCGCGGCGGGCATGACCGCGACCTTCGGCAGCCCCGTTTCCGCGGTGATCCTCGCCGTGGAGTTGCTGCTCTTCGAATACCGCGCCCGCTCGATCATCCCGGTGGCGCTCGCCTCGACCGCGGCCACCGCCGTGCGCATGGCGTTGATGGGCTCCGACCCCGTGTTCACGCTGCCGGAGATCGCGCAGCCCGGCGGCGAAGCGCTCGCCTTCTACGGCCTGGTGGGCGTGCTGATCGGGCTCGCGTCGGTCGCGATCACGCGCATCGTGTACGCGATGGAGGACGCGTTCGCGAAGCTCCCGGTGCACTGGATGTGGTGGCCGGCGCTGGGCGCGATCGTGGTGGGCGCGATCGGCCTCATCGAGCCGCGCACGCTCGGGGTCGGCTACACCAACATCGATGCGATCCTCTCCGGCGGCGTGCTGGGCAAGGCGCTACTGGTGCTCGTGGTGCTGAAGTTCGTGTCGTGGTCGGTCTATCTGGGCAGCGGCACTTCCGGCGGCACGTTGGCGCCGCTCTTCACCATCGGCGGTGGGCTCGGGGCGCTGCTCGGCGCCGCGGCCGTCGCGTTCGTGCCCTCGATGGGCGCCGACCCGCACGTCGCCGCCCTGGTGGGCATGGCGGCGATCTTCGCCGGTGCCTCGCACGCGCTCCT
>JAICTR010000062.1 GCA_025936275.1 Burkholderiales bacterium | reverse complement strand
GCGCCGGCTCAAGCCCTCCGATTCGCTCGACGGGATCGGCATGCTCTTCATCGGCGCGGGCACCGACTCCCCGGCGCGCGTCGCGGACAGGGCCGAGAAAAAGGGCGTGCTGGTGGTGAGCGAAGGCGAGGATGGCTTGCTCACCGGCAGCGCGATCAACTTCGTGATCGACAACGACCGCGTGGGCTTCGAGGTGTCGCTGCCGGCGGCCGAGCGCAGCGGCCACGACATCAGCGCGCGCCTCCTCGCGGTGGCGCGGCGCGTGCTGCGCGACGGGGCCTGAGACGGTGGCGCGCGCGCGATCCTCGATCAGCCGCCGCATCACGGTGCTCGTGCTCGCCACGACGGTGACCGCGCTCGCGCTGAGCGCGATCGGCCTCGTGGCGTACGACCTGCACGCGTACCAGCAGCAATGGACGCGAAGCCTCGACCTGCAGGCGGAGATCCTCGCGCGCGCGAGCGCCCCGGCGTTGGCCTTCAACGATCCGCAGACCGCGCAGAAGGATCTCAGCATCATTCGCGTGCGCGAAGCCGTGCTGGTGGCCGCGATCTACACCGACGATGGAAGGCTTTTCGCGAGCTACGTGCGGCCCGGGCAGACCGCCGATGGCATTCCGGAGCATCCGCAGGCCGACGGCTTTCGCATCACCGGCGACCAGATCGCGGTCTTCCACCGCGTGGTGGAATCGGGCGAGCCGCTCGGCACCATCTACATTCGCGCGACTTACCTGCCGTGGTCGCGGCTCGGCGACTACCTCACGATCCTCGGCGTGGTGATGGTCGCGAGCCTCGTCCTCGCGGCGCTGATCCTCGGCTGGCTGCAGCGCGGCATCACCGCGCCGATCCTCGAGGTGGCGGGCGTCGCGCGGCGCGTGATGGGCCAGCGCGACTACTCGGTGCGCGCGAGGAAGACCACCAACGACGAGATCGGCGAGCTGGTGGACGCGTTCAACGGCATGCTCGCCGAGGTGGAGCGGCGCACCGAGGCGCTGCACGACGCCGACCGGCGCAAGGACGAGTTCCTCGCCACGCTCGCGCACGAGCTGCGCAACCCGCTCGCGCCGATCCGCAACGCGGTGCAGATCCTGCGCACGCCGGGCTCGCCGCCCGACATGTCGCAACGCGCGCTCGAGATGATGGAGCGCCAGCTGCGCCAGATGGTGCGGCTGGTCGACGACCTGCTCGACGTCTCGCGCATCACCACCGGGCGCCTGGGCGTGCAGAGGACGCCCTTCGACGTGCGCGAGGCGGTGGCCGGCGCGGTCGAGATGACGCGGCCCTTCATCGCCTCGCGGTCGCATGCGTTCGAGGTCGAGGTCGATCCGCAACCGCTCATGGTGGACGGCGATTCCACGCGCCTCGCGCAGGTGATCGGCAACCTCCTCAACAACGCGGCCAAGTACACCGAGCCGGGTGGCCGCATCTCGCTCACGGTCGCGCGCGAGGACCGCGATGCGGTGATCCGCGTCGCCGACAACGGCGTCGGCATCGCGCCCGAGTCGCTCGCCGGCATCTTCGACATGTTCGTGCAGGTCGGCCAGTCGCCGGGGCGCGTGCAGACGGGCCTGGGCGTGGGGCTCACGCTGGTGCGCCAGCTGGTCGAGCTGCACGGCGGCACGGTGACCGCGCGCAGCGACGGCCTGGGCAAGGGGAGCGAGTTCGCCGTGCGCCTGCCGCTCGCCGGGGAGGGCGCGAGCCGCCCGGATCGGGAAGCGCGCGGCGACGAGCCGCCGGTGCCGCGGCGCCGCGTGCTGGTCGCCGACGACAACGTCGATTTCGCGGCGTCTCTCTGCGCCGTGCTCGAGGCCCAAGGCCACGATGTTCGCGCGGTGCACGACGGCGTCGATGCGCTCGCGGCGATGCAGGCTTTCCTGCCGGAGTTCGCGTTCCTCGACCTCGGGATGCCGAAGCTGCACGGCTACGAGCTGGCGCGCCGCCTGCGGCGCGACCCGCGCACCGCGGGGTGCTTCATCGTGGCGCTCACCGGCTGGGGACGCGAGGACGATCGCCATCGCGCGAAGGAGGCGGGCTTCGACACGCACCTCGTGAAGCCGGTCGATCCCGCGCGGATCGAGGAGATCCTGCGCGGCGAATCGCCGCCGGTGCCGCCCCGGCCGAAAGTCTTCGCGCCGCGCTGACGCGCTACGCGTACATGTGCAGCCCGCCGTTCACCGCGAGGTTGGTGCCGGTGATGTAGGCCGCCTTCTCCGAGGCGAGGAACGCGACCGCATCGGCCACTTCCTCCGGCATCGCGAGGCGTCCCGCGGGAATCTGCTCCACGATCTGGCGCCGCACGTCCTCGCGGATCGCCATCACCATGTCGGTCTGCACGTAGCCCGGCGAGATCGCGTTCACGGTGACGCCCTTCTTCACCACTTCCTGCGCGAGGGACTTGGTGAAGCCGAGAATGCCTGCCTTGGCCGCGGCATAGTTGGTCTGGCCGAACTGGCCGCGCACCGCGTTCACCGAGGAGATGTTCACGATGCGCCCCCAGCCGCGCTCGATCATCGCCTCGATCACGTGGCGCGTCACGTTGAAGACGCTGTCGAGGTTGGTGGCGAGGACGCTGCGCCATTGCTCGAGCGTCATCTTGCGGAAGGTGACGTCGCGGGTGATGCCGGCGCAGTTCACCAGGATCTCGACCGGTCCGTGGTCGCGCGCGATGGCGGCGACCATCTCGCCCATCGCCTCGAAGTCGGTGACGTCGCCGAAGGCGAGGGCGGTGCGATCGCCGTTCAGCCCGGCGGCGGCCATCGCCTCGCGCCAGCGCTCCTCGGTGCCGGGAATGGCGTTCGCGACCACGAAGTGGCCGTCGGCGGCGAGCCGCTTGCACACCGCGGTGCCGATCCCGCCCACGCCGCCCGTCACCAGTGCCACCCGTCGTTGCATCGCGTCAGCTTCCTTCGAGGCACGAAAAAAAACCCCGGGCTTGGGACCCGGGGTTCGAACCTTTATCCAAATCTTGGGAATTTGCGATAAAGGAGGAGGAGACTTGAATTCGGTTGCGGCCCCGGCCTATTTCCTTGCCTTGCCGTTGGTCGCGGCGCCGCGCACCCCGGCGTCGGTGAAGCTCGCGACGTGCTTCGCCGCCTTGGCGAAGGTGTCGAACGCGGCGGTGGTCGCGGCGAGCGAGGACTTGATCGCGGCGGCGGCGAGATCGCCCCCCGCGGGCGCGCTCTTCGCGGCCTGGTCGACGCTTTCGGTGACCGCCTTCTGGAAGGTGCCCAGGCGCTCCTCGGCGAGGCGCGAGAGCTCGGTCTGCGCTTCCGAGGCGACTTCGTAGAGGCTGCGCGAGTAGCCCATCAGGTTCTCGAGCGTGTTCTCGGCGATGCGCGTGCGAAGCGCGAGCAGCTCCTGCACATCCTTCGCGCCGGCGAGCGCCCTGGCGTTGAGCGTGGCCTGGCTCAGCGCGCCCTTGGCGTACTCGAGCTGCACGGTGATGGCGCGCTCGGCGCTATCCATGGAAATCTGCGTGAGGCGGGCGGCCGCGTCCACGGTGGCGCTGGAAAACTCGGAAAGCGGGTTCGCGTTGATGGTGGCCATGGTCGTCCTCTCGGGTGCGGCGCGACGCGCATTGGTGCGCCGCAACAATTTCATTCTAGGAAGGCGATTCCCCCCTGTCAAGCGGAATTTGGTGCGATGCACCATGATCTTGCACCTGCAATGCAGCACCTGCCGAAAAAGTAATAAAATGAGGGACTTGAATCGGCTGCGTCGGCCCCCTCCCGGGCCCTGCACAATGCCGCCCTTGGTGCAGTCCAGCATCGCGCGAGGAGTCCGCCGATGGCATCCCCCCGCATCATCAAGAAGTACCCCAACCGCCGCCTGTACGACACGGAGACGTCGGCCTACATCACGCTCGCCGAGGTGAAGGCGCTGGTGCTGCAGTACCAGGAGTTCAAGGTCCAGGATGCGAAGACCGGCGAGGACCTCACGCGCGCGATCCTGCTGCAGATCATCCTCGAGGAGGAATCGGGCGGCGTGCCGATGTTCTCCACCGAGATGCTCGCCAACATCATCCGTTACTACGGCCACGCGATGCAGGGGCTGATGGGCTCGTACCTCGAGCGTTCGATCCTCGCTTTCCACGAGGCGCAGAAGCGCTTCCAGGCGCAGGCGCAATCGCTCTACGGCGAGCTGCCGAAGGTGCCGGGCGAGGCGTGGGCCCAGTTCATGACGCAGCAGCAGAAGATCCCCAACGTGATGGGCGGCTACCTCGAGAAGGGCGCGAAGGCGGTGATCGACATGCAGGACGAGCTGCGCAGCCAGGCGCTCAAGCTTTTCTCCGGATTTCCGTACACGCAGGGCACGCCGCCCGCGCCGGGCGAGGAGCCGAAGCCGAAGGCCGCGCCGAAGGCGGGCGGGGCGAAGAGGAAGCGCAAGGGGAAATGAGTTGGAAGCGAAGGTGAAGGGAAAACCGACGCCCGGCCACCGGGGTCCCTCCCCGGCGAGGCGCGGGGACAAAGCGCCTCGCGTCGGCTTCGTCTCCCTCGGCTGCCCGAAGGCGCTGGTGGACTCGGAATCGATCCTCACGCAATTGCGCGCGGAGGGCTACGACATCGCGCCGAGCTACGAGGGATCGGACCTCGTGGTGGTGAACACCTGCGGCTTCATCGATGCCGCGGTGCAGGAGTCGCTCGATGCGATCGGCGAGGCGCTCGCCGAGAACGGCAAGGTGATCGTCACCGGCTGCCTCGGCGCCAAGGGCGACATCGTCGAGAAGACGCATCCTTCGGTCCTCGCCATCACCGGTCCGCATGCGCGCGACGAGGTGATGGGCCACGTGCACCGCCACTTGCCGAAGCCGCACGATCCGTTCACCGACCTCGTGCCGCCGCAAGGCATCCGCCTCACGCCGCGCCATTACGCGTACCTCAAGATCTCCGAAGGCTGCAATCACCGGTGCACCTTCTGCATCATTCCCTCGATGCGCGGCGAGCTCGCGAGCCGGCCGGTGGGCGACGTGATGAGCGAGGCCGAGACGCTCGTCGCCTCGGGCGTGAAGGAGCTCCTCGTGATCTCGCAGGACACGAGCGCCTATGGCGTCGACGTGAAGTACCGCACCGGCTTCTGGGGCGGGCGGCCGCTGAAGACGCGCATGACGGAGCTTTGCGCGGCGCTCGGCACGCTCGGCGCATGGGTGCGGCTGCACTACGTGTATCCGTATCCGCACGTGGACGAGGTGATCCCGCTGATGGCGGAGGGAAAGATCCTTCCGTACCTCGACGTGCCGTTCCAGCACGCGAGCCCGCGCATCCTCAAGCTCATGAAGCGGCCGGCGAGCGCGGAGAGGAACCTCGAGCGCATCGCCGCGTGGCGCGCCGCATGCCCGCAGATCACGCTGCGCTCGACTTTCATCGTCGGCTTTCCCGGCGAGACCGAGTCCGAGTTCGAGGAGTTGCTCGGTTTCCTGCGCGAGGCGCGGCTCGACCGCGTCGGCTGCTTCGTCTATTCGCCGGTGGAAGGCGCGAAGGCGAACCAGCTCGCGGGCGCGGTGCCCGAGGAAGTGAAGGAAGAGCGGCGCGCGCGCTTCATGCAGGTGCAGGCCGCGATCAGCCGCGAGAAGCTCGCGGCGAAGGTCGGCCGCACGCTCGACGTGTTGGTGGACGAGGTGTCGGGGACGCGTGCCGTGGGCCGCAGCCATGCCGATGCGCCCGAGATCGACGGCGTGGTGCGCATCGCGAATGCGAAGGGCGTGAAGCCCGGCGACATCGTGCGCGTGAAAGTGACGCGCGCCGATGAGCACGACCTCGAGGCATCGCTCTCCGGTCGCTGACCCTCTCTCCGGCCCCCTCCCTCAGCGCTTCGACCACATCTCCCTGAGCTGCGACCCGAGCTTGAGCGGGTCGAAGGGCTTGGGAATCACGCCGAGCACGCCCAGGTCGCGATAGCCCTCGGCATCCTTCGCGTTCAACCGCGCGGTGAAGAAGACGGCCGGCGCGGTGAGGCCGCGCGCGCGCAGCGCCTTCAGCGTTCCGACGCCGTCCAGCACCGGCATGCTGAGGTCGAGGAGCAGCAGGTCCGGGGCGAAGTCGCCGGCGCTCGCGAGCGCCTCCTCGCCCGACTCGCAGACCTTCACCTGGAAGCCGCCGATCTTGCCCAGCGCGAGGCCGACGATGGAGCGGATGTCGCGCTGGTCGTCGACGAGGAGGATGCGGGTGAGCTTCTCTGCGTTCATGCGGCCACTTTCTCGGTGGTGCCGGGGAGGTCGAACCAGAACTCGGTGCCGCCGCCCGGCGCGGCATCGAAGCCGATGCGCCCGCCGAGGCGCTCGACGATCTCGCGGCTGATGGCGAGGCCGAGGCCGCTGCCCTCGTTGCGGCGATCCTCGCCCATGTCGGCCTGCGCGAAGCGCTGGAAGATGCGCGAGCGGAAATGCTCCGGGATGCCGGGGCCGCGGTCCCTCACCGAGGTGCGCACCCAGCTATCGGCGAGCTGGCGCGAGCCCACCGTCACCACGGAGCCGCGCGGCGAGAACTTCGCGGCGTTGAAGAGCAGGTTGGAGAGCACCTGGATCAGGCGATCCTCGTCGCCGCGCACGCGCAGGTCCGCCGGCTCCTCGAGCTCGAACGTCACGCCGTAGGAGTCGACGAAGCCGCGGCTCGAATCGATCGCCTGGCGCAGCACCGCCGGCCATTCGAGGAGCGCGATGCGGAAGGCGCCGTGCCCGGCGGTGATCTTCTCCAGGTCGAGGAGGTCGTTCACGAGGCGCACCAGGCGCTCGCAGTTCTGCATGGCGATCGACACCAGCCCCTGCGCCTCGTCGCTGAGCTCCCCCGCGACGCCGCCCTGCAAGAGGCCCAGCGAGCCGCGCATCGAGGTGAGGGGCGTGCGCAGCTCGTGGCTCGCCACCGCGACGAAACCGTCCTTCATGCGATCGAGGTCCTTCAGGCGCGTGATGTCGAAGCGCACGGTGATCGCCGCCGTGACGCGCCCATGCGCATCGCGAAGCGGCATGTACACCACCTCGAGGTCCACGGTGCGCCCCATCGGGTCCATCACCTGCTGCTCGAAGCGCGCGGTGCGCCCGTCGAGCGCGGCGCGCACGTGCGGCTCGATCGCCGCGTACATCGCCTCGCCCACCACTTCCTTCATGCGCCGGCCGTTCACCGCTTCGGCCGAAAGCCCGGTGAGCTCGAGGTAGGCGCGGTTGTGGAACAGCACGCGCTCGTCGCCGCCGAAGACCACGATCGACGCGGGCATCGTGTCGATCAGCTGGCGCAGCTGCATCTCGCGCTCCTTCAGGCGCTCCTCGGCCACCACGCGCGGCGTGATGTCGGCGTTGGTGCCGGCGAAGCGCAGCGCCCAGCCGCGCGCATCGCGCGCGGTGACCTTGCCGCGGCTGTGGATCCACATGTAGGTGTTGTCGGCGCGGCGCACGCGATGGATGTTGTCGTAGCGCGCCGTGAGGCCCTTCAGCGTATCGACCGCGGCGTCGCGCACCCGTTGGATGTCCTCCGGGTGGACCAGCGAGAAGAGCTCCTGCGCCGTGCAGCGGGTTTCGGCGGGGTCGTAGCCCAGCATCACGCGCCACGTCGGGCTGAGGTGGATCGAATTGCCGCCCGCCGTATCCCAGTCGAACACCGCGAGCTGCGAGCCCTCGAGCGCGTCGTGCAGGCGGTCGCGCGCGCGGCTCGCCTCGTCGAGCGCGCCGCGCTCGCGCCGCCGCAGCCGCGCGAGCACGAGCAGCATCGGGGATAGCGCGGCGAGCGTCCCGGCGACGAGCCGCACGTGCAGCAGCGAATCGCTCAAGCTTCGGCGGCCTTGAGTTGCGGGAAGAGGATCACGTCGCGGATCGACGCGCTGTCGGTGAAGAGCATCACCAGGCGGTCGATGCCGATGCCTTCGCCCGCGGTGGGCGGCAGGCCGTATTCGAGCGCGCGGATGTAGTCCGCGTCGTAGTACATCGCCTCCTCGTCGCCGGCCTCCTTGGCCGCGGCCTGCGCGGAGAAGCGCGCCGCCTGGTCCTCGGGGTCGTTCAGCTCCGAGAAGCCGTTGGCGATCTCGCGCCCGGTGATGAAGAGCTCGAAGCGGTCGGTGACCGCGCGATTGCGGTCGTTCGCGCGCGCGAGGGGCGACACATCCACCGGGTGCGCGACGATGAAGGTGGGGTCGACCAGCTTCTCCTCGGTGGTCGCCTCGAAGAGCTTCAGCTGCAGGAGCCCCACGCCGTCGGTCGCGAAGACCTCCACGTCGAAGGGTGCGAGCGCGCCCTTGAGGTAGTGGGGGTCGGAGAGCGCGTGCAGCGGATAGCCGGGGTTGTACTTGTTGATCGCTTCGGCCATCGTGAGGCGGTCGAACTTCTTCCCCAGGTCCACCGGCGTTCCCTGGTAGGTGAGCGACGTCGTGCCGAGCACCTTCCGCGCGCATTCGCGCAGCAGCGCCTCGGTGAGGTCCATCAGGTAGTGGTAGTCCTGGTAGGCCTCGTAGAACTCGAGCATCGTGAACTCGGGATTGTGGCGCGTGGAGATGCCCTCGTTCCTGAAGTTGCGGTTGATCTCGAAGACCTTCTCCATCCCGCCCACCACCAGGCGCTTGAGGTAGAGCTCGGGCGCGATGCGCAGGAAGAGCTCCATGTCGAGCGCGTTGTGGTGCGTCCTGAAGGGGCGCGCCGCGGCGCCGCCGGGAATCGGATGCATCATCGGCGTCTCGACCTCGAGGTAGCCGCGCGCGACGAAGAACTCGCGGATCGCCTGCACGAGCTTCGAGCGCGTCTCGAAGGCGCGCCGCGCCTCGGGGTTCACGATCAGGTCCACGTAGCGCTGGCGGTAGCGGCTCTCCATGTCGGTGAGGCCGTGGAATTTCTCCGGCAGCGGCCGCAGCGATTTCGTGAGCAGGCGGATCTTCGTCGCGTGTATCGAAAGCTCGCCTTTGTTCGTCTTGAAGACCGGGCCTTCCACGCCCACGATATCGCCGAGGTCCCAGTGCTTGAACGCCTCGTGCGCCTCGGCGCCGGTGACGTCGTTGTTGACGTACACCTGGATGCGCCCGCTCATGTCCTGCAACGTGGCGAAGGAGGCCTTGCCCATCACGCGCTTCAGGAGCATGCGGCCGGCGACGACGGCGCGCGGCTTCTCCTGCTCGAGCTGCTCCTTCGTCTTCTCGCCGTGCGCGCGCTGCAGGTCGCCCGCGAGGTCCTCGCGCCGGAAGTCGTTGGGGAAGGCCGGACCGAGCTCCCGCAGGCGCGCGAGCTTCGCGCGGCGCTCGGCGACGATCTGGTTCTCGTCCTGCGGGGCCTCGGGGGGCGCCTTGGTGTTGTTGTCGTTCGCCATTCTCTACACTCCCTGCTTCAGGCTCGCGGTGATGAATTCGTCCAGGCCGCCGTCGAGCACCTTCTGCGTGTTGCCTTCCTCGACGTTGGTGCGAAGGTCCTTGATGCGCGACTGGTCGAGCACGTAGGAGCGGATCTGGTGGCCCCAGCCGATGTCGCTCTTGGTGTCCTCGAGCGCCTGCTTCTGCTCGTTCCTCTTCCGGAGTTCCAGCTCGTAGAGCTTCGATTTCAGCATCGCCATCGCCTCCGCCTTGTTGCGGTGCTGCGAGCGGTCGTTCTGCGAGGCGACCACGACCCCCGAGGGAATATGCGTGATGCGCACCGCGGAATCGGTGCGGTTCACGTGCTGCCCGCCGGCGCCGGAGGCGCGGTAGGTATCGATGCGCAAGTCGGCGGGGTTGATCTCGATCTCGATCGATTCATCCACCTCGGGATACACGAACACGCTCGCGAACGAGGTGTGGCGTCGCGCGTTGGAGTCGAACGGGCTTTTGCGCACCAGCCGGTGGATGCCGGTCTCGGTGCGCAGGTACCCGTAGGCGTAAGGGCCGCTCACCTTGATCGAGGCGCTCTTCAAGCCCGCCACCTCGCCCTCGCTTTCCTCGACCAGCTCCACCTTGTAGCCGCGGCGGTCGCAGTACTTGGTGTACATGCGCAGCAGCATCTGCGCCCAGTCCTGCGCCTCGGTGCCGCCCTGGCCGGCATTGATGTCCACGAAGCAGTTGTTGGGATCCATCGGGTCCGCGAACATGCGGCGGAACTCGAGGTCCTCGACGAGCTTGCCCACGCCGCCGACGTCGGCTTCCACGGCGACCAGCGTGTCGTCGTCGCCCTCGGCCTTCGCGAGCGCGAAGAGCTCCGCGGAATCCTTGAGCCCGGTATCGATGGTCTCGAGGGTAGCGACGGTCTCCTCGAGCATGCGGCGTTCCTTGCCGAGGTCCTGGGCGCGCTTCGCGTCGGACCAGATGTTCGGGTCCTCGAGCGTGCGCGCGACCTCGATCAGCCGCGATTTCTTGGCGTCGTAGTCAAAGATACCTCCGCAGCTCT
>JAICTR010000221.1 GCA_025936275.1 Burkholderiales bacterium | reverse complement strand
GTGGCTGGGCGGCATCGTGGGCGCGGACCTCTACCTGCGCACCGCCGCGGGCGGGGACACCGGATTCCTCTCCGAGGCGCAGCAGCGCGCGATCGAGCGGCTGCCCGAGATTCGCGCGAGCGAGCCGCTGCGCCTCGACCGCCTCGCCCTCGGTGCGCGATCCGAACCGCTCACGCTCATCGCGCGGCCGATCGACGCGCGCATCCTCGAGGGCTACCAGGCCGAGCCGCGCGCGATGCCGCCGCGCGCACCCGAGCCGCACGTGTGGATCTCGGAGGCGGCGCGCGACCTCGAGGGATGGCATCCGGGCGATCGCATCGTGCTGCCGATCGCGGGACGCGCCGTGCCGGTGCGGGTCGCCGCGGTGATCCGCGACTTCGCCCGCACCTGGGGCTCGGTCGTGATGCCGCTCGACGATTTCCGCCGCATCACCGGCGATACGCGGGCGAGCGAGATGGCGCTGCACCTCGCGCCGGGCGTGCGGGCCGCGCGGGCCGAAGCGGCGATCCGCACGGCGCTTCCCGAGGCGAAGGGGCTCGCGTTCGAGGAGGCGGGAACCCTGCGGCGGCGCTCGCTCGAGATCTTCGATCGCACCTTCGCGGTGACCTACGCTCTCGAGGCGATCGCGATCGCCATCGGGCTCGCCGGCATCACCGCCAGCTTCGCCGCGCTCGCATGGTCGCGGCGCCGCGAGTTCGGCGTGCTGCGCTTCCTGGGACTGCGGCGCCGCGACATCCTGCGACTCCTCGCGCTCGAAGGCGCGGCCGCGGGTGCCCTCGGCGCGGCGATCGGCCTCGCCTCGGGAATCATGACGAGCTTCGTGCTGGTGCGGGTCGTGAATCGCCAGTCCTTCCACTGGTCGCTCGCGGTGCATTGGCCGCTCGGCGCTCTCGCGGCGCTGATCGCGGCGATCGTCGCCCTGTGCGCGATCGGTGCTCGAGCGAGCGGGACGTTCGCGGTGCGCGGCGAGGCGCTCGCCGCGGTGAAGGACGATGCGTAGACGCCTCGCGCTCATCGCCGCGGCCGTGGGGCTGGCGGCCGCCGCGCCGCTCTTCGCGCAGGCACCCTACGCGCCGGTCGTGCCCGGGCACGCGCTGCGATTTCCGCGCGACCTCGGCGCGCATCCGCTGCATCGCATCGAGTGGTGGTACCTCACCGGCAACCTCGAGGGCGCCGCCGGGCCGCTCGGCTTCCAGGTCACCTTCTTCCGCGTGCGCAATCCCGCGGCCGAAGGCAATCCCAGCCGCTTCAGTCCTTCGCAGCTCCTCTTCGCCCACGCCGCGCTCTCCGATCCGGCGCGCGGGCGGCTGCTGCACGGCGAGCGCTCGGTGCGTGCCTACGACGGCCTCGTGTTCGCGAAGGAGGACGACACCGACGTGCGCATCGACGATTGGTCGCTTGTGCGCGAGGCGAACCACTACGAAGCGCGCATCGACGCCGAGGATTTCGCGCTCGCACTCGAGGCCGCGCCCACGCAGCCGGTGCTCCTCGAAGGCGATCGCGGGTTCAGCCGCAAGGGGCCGCTCGCCACGCAGGCGAGCTACTACTACAGCGAGCCGCAGCTCGCCGTGAAGGGCCGCGTGCGCACCGCGGCCGGCACGCGCGAGGTGTCGGGCGTCGCATGGCTCGACCATGAATGGTCGAGCGAGCTGCTGGCGCCGGACGCGCAAGGATGGGACTGGCTCGGCGCGAACCTCGACGACGGGACGGCGCTGATGGCCTTCCGCATGCGTGCCAAGGATGGCTCGGTGCTGTGGTCGCAGGCGACGCTGCGCGCGAAGGACGGCGCCGCCGTCTCCTACTCGGGGGACGCGGTGCGCTTCACCGCGCTGCGGCGCTGGCGCTCGCCACGCACCGGCGTCGAGTACCCGGTCGCGATGGCGGTGGAGGTCGCCGGCAAGCGCTGGGCCCTCGCGCCGCTCATGGACGACCAGGAGCTCGATGCGCGCGCGAGCACCGGCACGCTCTATTGGGAAGGCGCGGTGCGCCTCTCCGGCGCAGGCCTCGCCGCGGGGCGCGGCTATCTCGAGCTCACCGGATACGCCGGGCGGGTGCCCTTCTGATGCGCGAGGGCGTGCGCGACGAGATCGGCTACATCGCGCCGCTCGCGGGTGTACGCGGCCTGGCGGTGCTCTGGGTGATCGCGTTCCACTGGGTCGTGCTGCGCGGCGCGGCGGGCATCGCCGATCCGTGGATCGAGGCGCTTCGCGCCGTGCCGCCGCTCGATGCGCTGGCGCGCAACGGCTACCTCGGCGTCGACCTCTTCTTCCTTCTCTCCGGCTTCCTCCTCGCGCTGCCGTGGTACGCGCATGGGCGGCGCGGGGCGCCCGCGCCCTCCGCGCGCGGCTTCTACCTGCGGCGCATCCGACGCATCGTGCCCGCGTATTACCTGCAGCTCCTGCTGCTCTTCACGCTGGTGATGCCGCTCCTGCACGGGCGCAAGTATTGGCGCAGCGACGTGTGGGTGGATCTCTGGAACGGCGTCGCGCACGGGCTCTTCCTGCACAACACGACGCCGCTCACCAGCGGCTCGCTGGGGGCGAACGGCGCTTTGTGGACGCTCGCGATCGAGGCGCAGTTCTACCTGCTGCTGCCGCTCGCGATGCCGCTCTTCGTGCGCATGCCCTGGCGCACCGCGGCGATCGCGATCGCCGCCGCCCTCGCCTGGCAGTGGGATGCGGCGCACGACATGCGCCCGGTGATCGACGCGTATCTTTCGCTGGGCGCGCACTGGCGCTGGCCCGAAGCGAGGGTACGCGAGGTGCTCGCGATCCAGCTTCCCGCCTTTGCCGCGCACTTCACGCTCGGCATCGTGCTCGCGCGCGCCTGGCTCGCGCGGCGCGACCGGGAAGCGGGACCGGGCGATGCGATGTCGCGGCTCGGCATCGCGATCGCGGCAGCGTTGCTCCTCGCGGCGAGCCTCGCGGGCGGCCTCGCGATTCCCGCGGCGTTCGCGCGCATGCCGGCGATGGTCGCGCTGGCGATGCTGCTCTGGCTCGCGGCGACCGCGCGCGGCCGGTTCGCGATCAGCGTGCTCGGAGGCGGACCGCTCGCCTTCGCGGGACGCGTGAGCTACTCCGCGTACCTCTACCATTTCCCGTTGCTGCTGTTGTGGAATCTCTACGCGCGCGGCGTGGAGGGATGGCTCGCGTTGCCGGCTTATCTCGCGCTGCTCGGCGCGGTCGCGTGGACGTCGTGGCGCTGGGTGGAGCAGCCGTTCATCACTTCCGCGAGCGCAAGCCCACCCCGAGCGCCGTGACGATCGCCAGGCACTGCATCGTCGCCACGCCCCACAGCACCGAGCTGTAGCGGTCCGCGTCCATGAACTCGCCGAAGGCGAGCGGCGCGATCGCGAGCCCGGTATCGATGCCGGAGTACACGAAGCCGTAGATGCGCCCGTAGGCGCCCGAGCCGAAGGTGCTGGTCGCCGCGCGGCGCACCAGGATGTCGCGCGAAGGACCGGAGAAGCCGACGCCGAATCCCATCATGCCCATCAGCGCGACGAGGCTCCACGCCGGCGCGGCGCCGGAGGCCAGCGCGATCGAGCACACCGCGGCGGCACCCAGCGCCGCCGCGACCAAGCGATCCTGCCGCTCGCCCTTCGAGGCGAAGAAGCCGCCCGTGGCGACCCCGGCGGCGCTCCCGAGGAGATACGCGGTGAGGCCGGAGGTGGCGAACGCGAGCGTCACGCCGTAGAGGCGCTCGAGCACCGGCGGGCCGAAGTTCTGCAACCCACCGAACGCCATCACCGAGACGAGGAAGAACGCGAAGCACATCCACACCACGCCCACGCCGAGGAAGCCGAACGATCCGACGGAGCGCTTCGGCGCGGCCGCCTCCGCGACGTTGATCTCGGTGTCGTCGAGGAGCCCGCGATTGGCGAAGAGGAACCCCAGCGCGAGGAGGCCCACGCCCGCGGCGCCGGCGGCGGCGATGCGCCAGCCGAAGGCCTGCGCGAGCGCGATCACGAAGACCGGCGCCGCGGCCCAGCCGAGGCTGCCGGTGAGGCCATGCACCGAGAAGGCGTGTCCCAGCCGCGGCGAGGAGACGCGCCGGTTCAGGAGCGTGAAATCGGCCGGATGGAAGACGCAGTTGCCGAGCCCCATGATGGCGGCCGCGACGAGCACCATGGGAAAGCTCGGCGCGAGCGCGAGCGCGAGGCCGCCCGCCGAGAGCAGTGCCACGCCGCCGCACAGCACGCGCAGCGCGCCGAGGCGATCGACCACGAATCCGGCGAGCGCCTGGCCCACGCCCGAGACCACGAAGAAGATCGTCATCGCCGATCCCACCTGCGTGAAGGTGAGGCCGAACTCCCGCATCAGCCACGGGAAGAGCGGCGGCATCACGAAGTGGAAGAAGTGCGAGGTGCCGTGCGCGAAGCCGACGAGCGAGATCACCGAGGCGTCGCGGCGCAGGGCGGTGGAAGCGGGAATGGCGGCGGACATTCGGTTCGACAGGAGGGACGGTGCCATTGTATACGGCCCGTAACAGTCGCCGGACCGGAACCAATCGACGCGCCGGCGTTGCACGATTTAGACTACCGGTACAAAGCAGGTCCCGGAAGACAACAAACCAGAGGAGATCGACCGCCATGAAGACAGTCATCCTGCGCGCCGCGCTCGCCGCGGCGCTGCTCGCCGGCGCCCTGCCGGTCGCGGCGCAAACGGAGTTGAAGCTCGGCCACGTCGGGGAACCCGGATCGCTCATCGGCGCCGCCGCCGACCATTTCGCCGAGCTCGCCAATGCGCGCCTCGGCGGCAAGTACAAGATCGTCACCTACGGCTCGAGCCAGCTCGGCGGCGACAAGCAGATGATGCAGAAGCTCAAGCTCGGCACCATCGACATGGTCGAGCCCTCCACCATCATGTCCTCGATCGCCGACATGTTCGGCGTCTTCGAGATGCCGTACCTGGTGAAGAGCCGCGAGCACATGAAGAAGATCGGCGAGCAGGTGTTCTGGTCGAAGATCGAGCCTTCCGCCGAGAAGAAGGGCTACAAGGTGCTGGGCCTGTGGGAGAACGGCTTCCGCCAGATCACCAACAACAAGCGCCCGATCGTCACGCCCGCGGACCTCGAGGGCATCAAGCTGCGCACGCCCGAGGGCAAATGGCGCGTGAAGATGTTCCAGGCCTATGGCGCGAACCCCTCGCCGATGAAGTTCTCGGAAGTGTTCACGGCGCTGCAGACGGGCGTCATGGACGGCCAGGAGAACCCGCTTTCGCAGATCTAC
>JAICTR010000187.1 GCA_025936275.1 Burkholderiales bacterium | reverse complement strand
GGGCTCGCGGCGCCGCTCGTGGTCTCGGTGCACAGCGTGGTGTCGCTCGACTTCGCGATCGGCAACACGCCCGGCTACCACTCGACCATCTTCCCGCCGTATTTCGTCGCCGGCGCGCTCTTCTCGGGCTTCGCCATGGTGCTGGTGCTCGCGATCCCGATGCGCAAGTTCTTCGGGCTCGAGGACTTCATCACGATGCGCCACCTCGACAACGCCGCGAAGATCATGCTCGCGACCGAATTGATCCTCGCCTACGGCTACCTCGCGGAGATCTTCACCGGCTTCTACAGCGGCGACAAGTACGAGATGGCGATCACCATGAACCGCTTCGTGGGCCCCTACGCGCCGGTGTACTGGACGCTCTTCGCGCTGAACGTCTTCATGCCGCAGCTCCTGTGGTTCCGCCGCATCCGGCGTTCGCTCTTCGCACTCTTCGTGATCGGCATCCTGGTGAACGTCGGCATGTGGATGGAGCGCTTCATGATCGTGGTGTCCTCGCTCGCGCAGGACTTCCTGCCGTCCTCGTGGGGGCTCTTCATCCCGACCTGGGTGGACTGGACGATGCTCGCCGGCTCGATCGGCTTCTTCGTGTTCCTGTTCCTGTGCTTCATCCGCGCGCTCCCCGCGATCTCGATCTTCGAGATGCGCGAGATCGCCGCCGAGGAGAAGGAATGAGCGCGCTCCACGCGCTGATGGCGGAATTCGCGAGCGCGGATGCGCTCCTCGCCGCGGCGAAGCGCGCGCGCGAGGCGGGCTACCGGCGCATCGAGGCCTATTCGCCGTTCCCCATCGAAGGGCTTGCCGAGGCGATCGACTTCCGCGAGACGCGCGTGCCGCTCTATACGCTCATCGGCGGCATCGCCGGCGGCGTGGGCGGCTTCTTCCTGCAGTGGTACACGGCGGTGATCGATTACCCGGTCAACATCGGCGGGCGCCCGCTCAACAGCTGGCCCGAGTTCATTCCGGTGACCTTCGAGACGACGGTGCTCGTCGCCGCATTCACCGCGGTGATCGCGATGCTGGCGGGCAACGGGTTGCCGCGGCTGCGCCATCCCGTGTTCGGCGCGCGCGACTTCGACCTCGCGACGCGCAACCGCTTCTTCCTCTGCCTCGGCGCCGACGATGCGCGCTTCGACGCGGTTTCGGCGAGGCGATTCCTGGAAGGATTGAAGCCGATGAAGGTCGTCGAGGTGGGGGAATGAGGGCGGTTTCCAAAGTCTCCCTCTCCCTTGGGAGAGGGCGGGGTGAGGGTCCGCGATTCGGCCGGCTTACCCTCTCCCCGGCCCTCCCCCAAGGGGGAGGGAGGATGCTGCTCTGCGCCCTCGCCCTCGTCGCCGTCACCGTCGCCGGATGCGAAAAGCTCGCGCGCAACATGTACGACGGCGCGAAGCAGAAGCCGCTCAGGCCGAGCGAGCGCTTCGACGACGGCAACTCGTCGCGCCCGCGGGTGGCGGGCACCGTGGAATACAACCGCGGCATCCTCGCCGCGACCTCGAGCGGCGTGGCGGATCGCGAGCGCGAGGCGCGGCGCATCGCCGCGGAGCGCGCGAAGGCGATCCCGTATCCGATCACGATGCGGCTCCTCGCGCGCGGGCGCGAGCGCTTCGACATCTACTGCGCGCCCTGCCACAGCCGACTCGGCGATGGCGACGGGCGCATCGCGCGGCGCGGCTTCCCGCATCCGCCGTCCTATCACATCGATCGCCTGCGCAACGCCCCCGATCGCCACTTCTACGACGTGATGACGAATGGCTACGGCGTCATGTATCCGTATCGCGATCGCGTGGCGCCCGAGGACCGCTGGGCGATCGTGGCCTACATCCGCGCGCTGCAGCTGAGCCAGGACGCGCCGCGCGAGGCGCTCGCCGCGAACGCGCACGGCAAGGGGAGCGCGAAATGAGCGAGCTCCTGCGCTCCTACCTTTTCGCGTGGCTCTTCCTGCTCGCGATCGCGCTGGGCTCGATGGCGAACCTCATGGTGCACGCGCTCACCGGCGGGCGCTGGGGGGAGCCGGTGCGCCCGGCGTGGCTCGCGGCGACGCGGCTCGTCCCGGCGTTGGCGATTTGCTTCCTGCCGATCCTCCTCGGCGTGAAGCTGGTTTACCCCTGGGTCGATTCGCCGGGGCGCTACCTCAACCTGCCGTTCTGGATCGGGCGCTCGATCGCGTGGCTCGCGATCTGGTCGGTGCTCTCGATCGCGTTCCTGCGCGCCGATCGCGCGACCGTCGATCCGGCGAGCGGAGGAAGCCCGGGGGCGCGGCGCGTCGCGGCGATCGGGCTCATCGTGTACGCGTTGACCGTCTCGCTCGCGGGCGTGGACTGGATCGCTTCGCTCACGCCGCGCTGGTATTCGAGCACCTTCGGCCTGCTGCTCGGCACCGGACAGATGCTCGCCGGCGCCGCCTTCGGCGTGGCGATGGCCGCGTACTTCCAACCCGTGGCGGGCGAGGACGAGGCGCTGCGCCTGCGCTTCCACGACCTCGGCAACATCCTCCTCATGTACGTCCTCACCTGGGCGTACCTCGCGTACACGCAGTTCCTCATCATCTGGTCGGAGAACCTGCCGAACGAGATCCACTGGTACGTGCCGCGCGTGCAGACGGGATGGGCGGCGCTCGGCATCTTCCTCATCGCGTTCCACTTCTTCCTGCCGCTGCTGATCCTGCTCTCGCGCGCGGCCAAGCGGGCGCCGCGGCTCCTCGCCGCGATCGCCGTGGGACTCCTCGTCGCGCATTTGGGCGAAGCATTCTGGCTCGTGGTGCCCACGTTCCGTCCCGAAGGCTTCGCCATCGCGTGGACCGACCTCGCGGCGATCGTCGTGCTGGGCGCGTTGGGCGGATGGGCGTGGCGGCGCGAGATGCGCAGGGGGGATGCGCGGGTTCGACCCGCCGGAGCGGCCGCCCATGGCTGAGAGCCACGACGCCACGGTGCACCAGGCGAGCGACCTGTCGCTGCGCGGCATCGGCGCCGGTGTCGCCGTCATCGTCGCGGGCATCGCGATCGCCGTGTGCGTGCCATGGATCATCGTCGCGCTCTCGAATACGCCCGACTTCGCGCCCAACGACGCGGCGATGCCGAAGATCGCGGCACCGGTGCAGGAGACCGTGCCCGAGCGGGACATGGCCGCCTTCCGCGCCGAGAAAATGCGGCGCCTCGAAAGCAGCGGGATCGATCCGCGGACGGGGCGCGCGCACATTCCCATCGAGCAGGCGATGCGCCTCCTCGTCGAGCGCTCGAAGGGCGGGCCGCGATGATTTTCCCTGGAAAAACGTTGAAGCCACAGATGAACACGGATGAACACAGATGGTCCGTGGAGGATGTTCCCGTGTGCCCATGGGTACGCAGCATTCGATTCGTGGCTCTCATCTGTGTTCATCTGTGTTCATCCGTGGTTCCCATGCTTTTTGCGTGCGTAGTCCCGGTGCAAGCCTTCGCGCACGGACCCGACATCGCGAAGGACGTCGGCTTCGAGCAGCACCCCGGCGCGCAACTGCCGCTCGCCGCGGCCTTCGTCGATGATGCCGGCCACGCGACGACGTTGGGGAGCGCGCTGCACGCCAAGCCCACGGTGCTGGTGCTGGGCTACCTCGCGTGCCAGGACCTGTGCCCGATGACGCTCGCCGGCGTGACGCAGGCGCTCGACCGAAGCGGCCTCGAGGCGGGCCGCGACTACCGCGGCGTCTTCGTGAGCATCGATCCGCGCGAGACGGGCGATGCGATGCGCGAGGCGAAGCGCATGCGGGTCGGCCCGGCCGATCGCGCCGCGTGGACCTTCCTGCGCGGCGATCAGGCCTCGGTCGATCGGCTCGCGAAGGCGGTCGGGTTCCGCTATCGCTACGAGCCGCGGCACGACACCTTCGCGCACGCGGCGGGGTTCGCGGTGGTGACGCCCGAGGGCGCGATCTCGAAGTACTTCCTCGGCGTGCGCTTCGATCCGGCGAAGCTCGCCGCGAGCCTGCGCGACGCGAGGGCGGAAAGCATCGCGCCCACCAGCAACCCGCTGCTGCTCCTCTGCTATCACTTCGATCCCACGACCGGCCGCTACACGCTCGCGATCCTCGACATCCTGCGCGCGGTGATCGCCGCGTTCTTCGTGATCGCGGCTTCCTGGGCGTGGCGCCATCATCGCCATCGCGTACGGGAGGCGAGGCCGTGAGCGAGCACGCCGGCTGGCTCCTCCCCGCGGCGTCCGACGTCGCGCATCGCGTGGACCACCTGCTCTTCGGGCTCTTCGTCGTGACCGGGCTCATGGCGATCGCGATCGCATGCCTGATCTTCGTCTTTTGCCTGCGCTACCGGCGAAGCGCGAGGGTCGACCGCTCCAACGCGCCCGCCAACAAGCGCTGGCTCGAGTACACGTGGACCCTCACGCCGCTCGCGATCTTCCTCGGCTTCTTCGCCTGGGGTGCCGTGGTGTACGCGGGCTTCTATGGACATGCCGCGGGCGCGATGCCGGTCTTCGTCGTCGGCAAGCAGTGGATGTGGCGTCTCGAGCACGCCAACGGCCGGCGCGAGATCGACGAGCTGCACCTGCCGCTCGGACAGAAGGTGCGACTGGTGCTCGCGACCGAGGACGTGATCCATTCCTTCTACGTGCCGGCGTTCCGCATCAAGCAGGACGCGGTGCCGGGCCGCTACACCGAGCTCACGTTCACGCCCACGCGCCTGGGCACCTACGAGATGCATTGCACCGAGTACTGCGGCACCGACCACGCACGCATGGGCGGCCACGTGATCGTGATGCGCCCCGAGGATTTCGCGCGCTGGCTCTCGCAAGGCGGCACGCGGGAGACCATGGCGGCGCGCGGCTTCGACACCTTCCGGCGCCTGGGATGCAGCGGCTGCCACGATGCGCGCTCCAGCGTTCACGCGCCGGATCTCTCCGGCATCTGGCATCGCGTCGTGCACCTGCGGGATGGCCGCACCGTGGTGGCCGACGCCGCCTACATCCGCGATTCGATCCTGCTGCCCAAGCGCGACGTCGTCGCCGGCTACGAGCCGGTGATGCCGAGCTTCGAAGGGCAGGTGAGCGAGGCGGAGATCCTCGACATCGTCGCCTACCTCAAGTCCACCGCGCCGGAGGAACGATGAGCGCCGTCGCCGCCCCATTGCCGCCGGCATCGGCGCCGCCGGCCGACAACTTCCTCACGCAGGGCTACACGCTCGGCTCGTGGCTCACGACGCGCGACCACAAGCGCATCGCGATCCTCTACGCGATCTCGATCACGCTTTTCTTCTTCCTCGGCGGCGCGGCGGCGGGGTTGATCCGCCTCGAGCTCGTGACGCCGCAGGGCGACCTCGTCACCGCCGACACCTACAACAAGCTCTTCACGCTGCACGGCGTGGTGATGGTGTGGTTCTTCCTCATCCCGTCGATCCCGGCGACCCTCGGCAACTTCCTCGTGCCGCTCATGATCGGCGCGCGCGAGGTGGCGTTCCCCAAGCTGAACCTGCTCTCCTGGTACATCTACGTGCTGGGCGGGCTCTTCACCGTCGCGATGCTGATCGCGGGCGGCGTGGATACCGGCTGGACCTTCTACACGCCGTTCTCGACGATGTTCTCCAACACCCACGTGGTGCTCGCCGCGATGGGGGTCTTCATCGTCGGCTTCTCCTCGATCCTCACGGGGTTGAACTTCATCGTCACCGTGCACCGCCTGCGCGCGCCGGGCATGACGTGGTTCCGCCTGCCGCTCTTCGTGTGGGCGCTCTACGCGACGAGCCTGATCCTCGTGCTGGCGACGCCGGTGCTCGCGATGACGCTCACGCTCATGGTGGTCGAGCGCGTGCTGCACATCGGGATCTTCGATCCCGCGCTGGGCGGCGACCCGCTCCTCTTCCAGCACCTCTTCTGGTTCTACTCGCACCCGGCGGTGTACATCATGGTGCTGCCCGCGATGGGCGTGGTGAGCGAGCTCATCACCTGCTTCGCGAGGAAGCGCATCTTCGGCTACCGCTTCATGTGCTACGCGATCCTCGGCATCGCGGCCTTCGGCTTCCTGGTGTGGGGGCACCACATGTTCGTCTCGGGGCAGTCGGTCTACGCGGGGATGGTGTTC
>JAICTR010000380.1 GCA_025936275.1 Burkholderiales bacterium | reverse complement strand
GTGAACGTCTCGGCGCACCAGCTCTCGCGCCCGACCTTCGTGCCGCGCCTGCGCGAGCTGGTGCGCGAGGCGGCGATCGATCCGGGCCTGCTCGAGCTCGAGGTGACCGAGGGCTTGATCATCGAGGGCGCGGGCGAGGCGCGCGAGGCGCTCGACCAGATCGCCGCGCTGGGCATCGGCATCGCCATCGACGATTTCGGCACCGGCTACTCGGGGCTCGCCTACCTCAAGCGCCTGCCGATCGACACCGTGAAGATCGACCAGTCCTTCGTGCGCGACATCACCATCGATCCCGACGACGCGGCGATCGTCACCGCGATCGTCGCGATGGCGGCGAGCCTGGGCGTGGACGTGGTGGCCGAAGGCGTGGAGACGCCGGCGCAGCTCGAGGCATTGCGCCGCCTCGAATGCCACCGCGCGCAGGGCTTCCTGCTCTCGCCGCCGCTCACCGCGGAAGCCGCCGCGCGCCTCGTGGGCGACGCACCGGTGACACAGCACCCGTCCCGCGGAGAAGAGCAGCTCGCCTGACCCTTACTGGGTCGCGAGGCGCTTCAGGTCTTCGGCGAACGCGCTCTTCGCCTGCGTGCGGCGCAGCGTCTGGATGAAGCGCAGCTTCACCTCGTCGTTGCCGGGCCACACCGTCTCGAGCCAGTTGTAGCCGGCGTTGCCGTGGCCGGTGTAGGTGTAGCGGTTGATCTCGGCGGAGACCGCGCCCAGCACGCCGTTCGCGAAGTAATCGTCCCACTCCAGCTTCTCCACCGAGCGGTTCGACTTGATCGCCGCGAGCTTCGACTTCACCGCCGCGTTGCGCTCCTGGCGGCGCAGCGTCGTGTACTCGCCACAGCGCTCCTTGAGCCAGAGGTTCGCGGTCGCGACCGGGAGCTGGCACACCGGCGGCGGCATGCCGGGCAGGCGCGAATGCATGAGGTCGGTCGCGAGCTCGAGGCGCCCGTGCCCGACCTCGAGCACCACCATCGGGAAATACGAGTTGGCATACGGCGCGAAGGCGTTCGCCGAGGAGTCGTCGGCCGAGATCATGATCGGCTCCTTGCGCCCGGCGACGTCGATGAAGTCGCCGCCGCCCATCGCGCCCGCCGCATACACCGCGATGCGCCGCGGCGAGGGCTTGAGGCGATACACGTAGTGCGTCGTGCAGCAGTTGCCCTTGCCCGCGAACGCGGAAAGGTGCAGGTCCGGCTGCCCGTCGCCGTCGAGGTCGCGGCCGATGGAGCGCAGCGTCCAGCGCGTGCCGGGCTGCGCATCCTTCGGGGCGATCTGCAGCACGGGCTTGCCCTGCCGGAAGACCACGACGTGCTCTTCGCCACCCGCCTTGTCGCGCGCGACGACCGCCTCGTAGTCCTGGAACTCCTTCGTATCCGCCGCTTCGAGCCCTTGCGCTTCGAGCCACGCCTTGCCGTCCTGCGCGAACGCGCCGCTCGCGCCCAAGAGCGCCGCCGCGGCGAGAATGCTGCGCCATGCCGACATGCTTGCCTCCCTTCCGCGTGCGCGAATTTCTTGTTCTGTGAAGCCCCGCTAAGGTACCACCGCCGCCGCGCGGAGGCGATGCGGTAGCTCACATTCCCGGACGCGCCGAGGCGCGAGCCCGCCGGGTGCACAATGGAGACAAACAACGAGCGGGAGAAAAGATGCAACTCGGCGTCGTGGGATTGGGCCGCATGGGCGGGAACATCGTTCGCCGCCTCGCGCGGAACGGCCATCGCTGCGTGGTGTTCGACCGCGATCCGGCCGCGATGGGCGCCCTCGCGGGCGATGGCGCGAGCGCGAGCGACAACCTCGAGCAGCTCGTGCAGCGGCTCGCGCGGCCGCGGGCGGTGTGGGTGATGCTGCCCCAGGGAGAGATCACCGAAGCCACCGTCGCGCGGCTCGGCGAGCTGCTCGAGCCGGACGACGTGATCATCGACGGGGGCAACGCCTACTACCGGGACGACGTGAGGCGCGCCAAGGCGCTGAAGGCGCGCGGCATCCACTACGTCGACGCGGGCACGAGCGGCGGGGTGTGGGGACTCGAACGCGGCTACTGCCTCATGATCGGCGGCGATGCGCGAACGGTCGAGCGCCTGGATCCGATCTTCAGCGCGCTGGCGCCCGGCGCCGGCGACATTCCCGCCACGCCCGGACGCGAAGGGCGCGATCCCCGCGTCGAGCGCGGCTACCTGTACTGCGGGCCGAGCGGCGCGGGACGCTTCGTGAAGATGGTGCACAACGGCATCGAATACGGGCTCATGCAGGCGTACGCCGAAGGCTTCGACATCCTGCGCAAGGCGGCCTCGGAGTCGCGCCCGGAAGACGAGCGCTATCGGCTCGATGTCGCCGATATCGCGGAGGTGTGGCGTCGCGGCAGCGTCATCGGCTCGTGGCTCCTCGACCTCACCGCGATGGCGCTCGCGGAAGATCCCGACCTCGCGCGTTACTCGGGCTTCGTCGACGATTCCGGCGAGGGCCGCTGGACCATCATGGCGGCGATCGAGGAGGCGGTCCCGGCGCCGGCGCTCTCGGCCGCGCTCTACGCGCGCTTCCGCTCGCGCGACGAGCACGGCTTCGCCGACAAGCTGCTCTCGGCGATGCGCCACAAGTTCGGCGGCCACGTCGAGCCGCAGGGCGGTTGATGGACGTGGCCCCGCCGGCGGAGCCCGCACCGCCGTGCATCCTGGTCATCTTCGGCGCGGCGGGAGATCTCGCGCGCCGCCTGCTCCTGCCCTCGTTCTGCCACCTGCGGCAGGCGAAGCTGTTGTCCGAGGAGTTCGCGGTGATCGGCGTCGCGCGCGCGCAGAAGGACGACGAGAGCTTCCGCCGCGACCTCGACGCGAGCCTGCGCGAATCCGGCGGCATCGCGCAGGGCGACCGCGAATGGCTCCTCGAGCGCACCTTCTACCTGCGGGGCGAGTTCGAAGACCCGAACCTCTACCAGAGGCTCGCGCGGCTCCTCGCCGGCGTCGCCGCGACCCATGGCACCGCGGGCAACGCGATCTTCTATCTCGCCACGCCGCCGCAGGCGTTCGCCACGATCGTGCGCAGGGTCGGCGAGGCGGGCCTCGCGCGCGAGGAGGAAGGGCACTGGCGGCGCGTGGTGGTCGAGAAGCCGTTCGGCTCGGAC
>JAICTR010000279.1 GCA_025936275.1 Burkholderiales bacterium | reverse complement strand
GCTCACGCGGCTCTTCCAGTCGCACGGGCTTTCGGTGCTGCTCGCCGCCGGCGACACCTTCCGCGCGGCGGCGCGCGAGCAGCTCGCCGAATGGGCCGCGCGCCACGACGTCACCGTGATCTCGCAGGAGAAGGGCGACTCTGCCGCGGTGATCTTCGATGCGATCCAGTCGGCCCGCGCGCGAAAGATCGATGTCGTGCTCGCCGATACCGCGGGCCGCCTTCCCACGCAGCTGCACCTGATGGACGAGATCCGCAAGGTGAAGCGCGTGATGGCGAAAGCCGATGCGGCCGCGCCCCACGAGACGTGGCTCGTGATCGATGCGAACACCGGGCAGAACGCCGTTCGCCAGGTGAAAGCGTTCGACGAGGCGCTGGGGCTCACCGGCCTCGTCGTCACCAAGCTCGACGGCACCGCGAAGGGCGGTGCCGTGGCCGCGATCGCGCGCGAGCATCCGGTGCCGATCCGCTACATCGGCGTGGGCGAGAAGGCCGAGGACCTGCAGCCGTTCGACGCGGCCGGATTCGTCGAAGCCCTGTTCGCGTGATCCGCTTTTCCGCGGCGGCCAAGCGCTACCCCGGCGGCCTCGAGGCGCTGCGCGGCGTGACCCTCGAGATCGCCGATGGCGAGATGGTCGCGATCACCGGGCATTCGGGCGCCGGCAAATCGACGCTCCTCAAGCTCGCCGCGGGGATCGAGAGCGCGACCTCCGGAACGGTCCTCGTGCAAGGCCAGAACCTCGGCGCGCTCGGCGAATCGGCGCTCGCGATCCTGCGCCGCCGCGTGGGCTTCGTCTTCCAGGAGCACCGGCTGCTCTTCGACCGCAACGCGTTCGAGAACGTGGCGCTGCCGCTGCACATCAGCGGCTTCTCGCGTCACGAGGCGGCGCGAAGGGTGCGCGCGGCGCTCGACAAGGTCGGGCTCCTCGGGCGCGAGAAGGCGATGCCGGTCGCGCTCTCCGGCGGCGAGCAGCAGCGCCTCTGCATCGCGCGCGCCATCGTGAACCGCCCGATGATGCTGATCGCCGACGAGCCGACCGGGAACCTCGACGCCGACTACGCAGGCGCGATCGTGGATCTCTTCATGTCGTTCCACCAGGTCGGCGTGACCGTCCTTCTTTCCACCCACGACGAGGCGAGCCTCGGCCGCCTGCGCTGCCGGCGCGTGACGCTCGCGGGCGGAACGATGGTCGAGGAAGGCGGCGCCTGATGCGCCTCCTGCGGCTGCACTTGCACGCGCTCGGCGCGGCGCTCGAGCGCATCGCGGCGCAGCCGGTCGCCTCGCTCTTTTCGATCCTCGTGCTGGGCGCCGCAATCGCCTTGCCCGTTGTCGCGGCGGTCGTGCTGCAAAGCGCGATGGCGACGGGCGCGGGCTTCGATACCGAGCCGCACGTGAGCGTGTACCTCTCCCTCGATGCGAGCGCCGAGGACGCGAAGCGCGTCGAGCAGGCGATCCGCGGCGAGCCGGACGTGATGGCGGTGACCTACGTGCCGCGCGCGCAGGCGCTCGCCGAGCTCCAGGCGAGCACGCACCTCGCCGAGGTCCTCGCCGCGCTCGACACCAACCCCTTGCCCGACGCGTTCACGGTTCGCATGCGCTCCACCGACCCGGCCAGCCTCGCGAAGGTCCGCACCGCGTGGGCCGCCCTGCCGAAGGTCGACCAGGTGGCGGCGGATTTCGAATGGTCGGAGCGGCTCGCCCGCTGGGCGCGGCTCGGCGAGCACCTCGTCGGCGGCGCGGGCCTCCTCCTCGCGGCGGCCGTCGTGTTCATCGTCGCCCACCTGGTCCGCCTGCAGGTCCTCACGCGGCGCGAGGAGATCGAGGTGAGCCAGCTGATCGGCGCCACCTCGGCCGACGTCCGCCGCCCGTTCCTCTACCACGGAGCGCTTCAAGGCCTCCTTGCCGGGGCCCTCGCCGTCGCGCTGGCGGCCGCCTTTGCGGCCTGGGCGCGCCACGAACTGCTAGCGCTCACTCCGAACTATGCGGCTGAGCTGAAAGTGGTTTTCCTTCGCCCTGCCGAGAGTGCGCTGCTGGTCGCTGCGACCGGCCTGCTCGGGCTGCTGGCGGCTTGGGGAGCCGTCTCCCATCAGCTGCGCCGCTTCGCCCGCGATCGGTAAAAAAGGGAACTTCCGGGGCATTTAGCACTCCAATTGGACGAGTGCTAAAATTGAAACCCTGGAGGTAATCCACGCGATGACCATGACACTTCCGGCCACCCTTCCCCCGGTTTCCAGCCTGGAGTCGTACATCCAGGCGGTGAACGCCATTCCGATGCTGACGCAGGAGCGCGAGCAGGCGCTCGGCCGCCGGTTGCGTGACGAGAACGAGCTCGCCGCCGCCCGCGACCTCGTCCTTTCGCACCTCCGGCTGGTGGTCTCGGTGGCGCGCAACTACCTCGGCTATGGGCTGCAGCACGCGGACCTCATCCAGGAAGGCAACGTCGGACTGATGAAGGCCGTGAAGCGCTTCGATCCGGAGCGCGGCGTGCGCCTCGCGTCCTTCGCGATCCACTGGATCAAGGCCGAGATCCACGAATACATCCTGCGCAACTGGCGGATGGTGAAGATCGCCACCACCAAGGCGCAGCGCAAGCTCTTCTTCAACCTGCGCAGCATGAAGCCCACGCTCTCGGCGCTCACGCCGAGCGAGATCCGCCAGGTCGCGGAAACGCTCAACGTGAAGGAGAGCGAAGTCATCGAGATGGAGCAGCGCCTCCAGGGCGGCGACGTCGCGCTGGAGCCCTCGCCCGAGGATTCGCACGAGGAGGCGATGACGCCGATCGCGTATCTCGCCGCCGACTCGGCCGAGGGCCCGGCGGAGATGTACGAGCGCGAGCAGGGCGAGCAGCTCAAGGCCGAAGGGCTCACGCGCGCGCTCTCGAGCCTCGACGATCGCAGCCGCCGCATCATCCGCGCGCGCTGGCTCGCCGAATCGAACCCGAAGACGTTGCACGAGCTCGCGGGCGAGTTCGGCGTCTCGGCCGAGCGCATCCGCCAGATCGAGGCGAAGGCGATGCAGAAGATGAAGAAGGAGCTCGCGGCGCTGATCTGATCGCGCCGAAAGTTCGCAAGCTTACGGGGCCGCCATGCGCGGCCCCGTTTCTTTTTCGCCGCGCTTACGAACGCAGCAGGATCCGCAAGTCGGAGGCGATGTCGTCCGGCTTGGTGGAGGCGGGAATCATGAGCCGCAGCCGCCCTTGCGGATCGAACGCGAACACCTGCGAAGCGTGATCCACCGTATAGGGCTCCCCGGGCTTCCCGGGATGGGCCTGCGCGTACACGTGGAAATCCTGGGTGACGCGCTCGATCGCCTTCTCGTCGCCGCGCAAGCCGAGAAACCGCGGATCGAATGCGGGCACGTACGCCCGCAGCCGCTGCTCGGTGTCGCGCGCGGGATCGACCGTGATGAAGAGGAGTTGCACGCGCGAGGCGTCGTCCCCGAGCCGCTTCATCGCCTGCGCGTAATCCTGCAGCGTCGTGGGGCAAACGTCGGGGCACGAGGTATAGCCGAAGGTCACGAGCACCACCTTGCCCCGGAAATCGGCGAGCGTGCGGGTCTTGCCGTTGAAGTCCTCGAGCACCAGGGACTTGCCGGTATCCAGGCCGGTCACGTCCACGCCATGGAATTGCGGCTTCGAGGCGCCGGGAAGCTGGTCGCAGGCGCTCGCAAGGAGCAGCGCACAGAGCGCCGCCGCGGCGAAGAAGCGCCCCGCGCTCACCCGGCGGCGAGCGGCAGGTAGTGGTCCACCATCAGTGCCGCGAAGAGGAACGCAAGGTAGAAGATGGAGTACGCGAACGTGCGCCTGGCGAGCGCATCGCTGTAGCGCCGCCACAGCGCGATGGCATAGCCGAGGAACACGGCATCCAGCACCACCGCGGCGCCGAGGTAGAACCAGCCGGCCATGTGCGTCGCGAAGGGAAGCAGCGTCGTCGCGACGAGGATCAGCGTGTAGAGCAGCAGGTGCAGGCGCGTGAACTCCTCGCCGTGCGTCACCGGCAGCATCGGCAGCCCTGCGCGCGCGTACTCGTGGCGCCGGTAGAGCGCGAGGGCCCAGAAGTGCGGCGGCGTCCACGCGAAGATGATGAGGAAGAGCAGCAGCGGCTGGTACGTCACGTCGCCGGAGATCGCGGCCCAGCCAAGCACGGGCGGCATCGCGCCGGAGGCGCCGCCGATCACGATGTTCTGCGGCGTGTTGGGCTTGAGGAGCACCGTGTAGATGATCGCGTAGCCCACGAACGTTCCGAGCGTGAGCCACATGGTGAGCGGGTTCACCGCATGCCAGAGGATGGCGAGGCCGAG
>JAICTR010000163.1 GCA_025936275.1 Burkholderiales bacterium | reverse complement strand
CGGATCGGTCGACTTCGCGCGCTGCACGCCGAGCGCGATCGAGTGCAGGCCGGCGTAGCCGAACCAGGTGCGCGCGCTGGGATAGCTGCCGTCGTTGTGGAGCTTGCGGTACTTCTCCACCCACTCCTTCACGTGCGGCACGCCGGGCTGGTTCCAGTACCACTCGAGCGTCCACCAGCCGAGCTTCGCCTCGGTGGGGAGCGCGCGCAGCACCTCGAGCTCGGAGAGGCCGCCGCCGATCGCGAACTTCTTCTGCAGCCCGAACTGGATCGCCTGCTTCATGCAGTTGAGGAGATCCTGGCCGTCGACCAGCAGCACCAGTACGTCGGGATTGGTGGACTGCGCCTTGATGAGGTACGAGGAGAAGTCCGTCGTCCCGAGCGGGGAAAGCGAGTTGCCGAGGACCTTGCCGCCCAGCGACTCGAGGATCTTCGCGTAGGCTGCCTGCAGCGAGTGGCCGTACGCATAGTCCGGCGTGATGAAGTACCACTTGCCGCCGAACTTCTTGTAGAGCGTCGCCGCGAGCCCGTTGGCGAGCATGTAGGTGGTGGTGCAGATGCGGAACGTGGTCCAGTGGCACTGCGTGCCGGTGACCGGGTCGGTGTGGCCGCCCGTCACCATGTACACGGTGCCCTTCTGGTGCGCGACCTGGTTCACGGAGAGCGCGCACGCCGAGGACACGGCGCCCATGATGATCTCGCAGTTGTCCTTCTCGATCAGCTTGTGCGCCTTCTGCGCCGCGAGGCCTGCGTTCGCCGCGTCGTCCTCGATCAGCAGCTCGACCTGGCGGCCGAGGAGGCCCCCCTTCGCGTTGATCTCGGCGAGCGCCATCTTCGCGCCGCGCGTCTCGCTCTCGCCTTCGGCGGCATAGGTGCCGGTGAGCGGGTCGTGCATGCCGATGCGGATCGGCTTCTCGCCGGCACCGTAGGTGAGGAAAGGGGTGGCGACCAGCGGCGCGGCGCTCAGGCCGAGTCCCGCCTTGATCACGTCGCGCCGGGTGAAGTTCTTCATTGGAGGACCTCCGTTCGTGGAAGGATCGTGCGGGGAAAAAGCGAAGCGTCGCCTTTGCGAGGCGAGCGAGACGCGACTCTAGGACAGTTTGCTGTCGACTGGCTGTCGGGAAACCTTGATCGATGCGATCATGGAACCCTGACATGGAGTACGAGCTCGATCATCTCGTGGTCGCCGCGCGCACGCTCGAAGAGGGCGGCGCATGGGTCGAGGCCGCGCTCGGCGCGGCACCCGTCGCCGGCGGCAGGCACGCGCTGATGGGCACGCACAATCGCGTGCTCGCGCTCGATCGCCGCCGTTACCTCGAGGTGATCGCGGCCGATCCGGACGCACCGCCGCCGGCGCGCCCGCGCTGGTTCGGGCTGGACCAGCCCGCGGCGCGCGAGCGCCTCGCGCGCGGGCCCGCGCTCATGCATTGGGTCGCGCGCGTGCCGGACATCGACGCGGCACTGCGCGATTATCCCGACGAAGTGGAAGTGCTCGACCTCACGCGCGGTGAGTTCGCTTGGCGCATCGGCGTGCCGCGCGACGGGCATCTTCCGTGCGGCGGCGCGTGCCCGACCTTGATCGAATGGCAGGGCGCGGCGCACCCGGCCGATCGGCTGCCGCCCTCGGGCTGCGCGCTCCTCGAGCTGCGCACGGCCCCCGTGCTGGAGGCCGTCTTCTCCACGCCGCGGGGAAGGCGCACACTCCCGAGCCGGGAATAGTTTGCCGAGGGGCCGTGTTGACGCGATGAGGCCCGCGACCCGGGTGGAGAACACGTGGATTTCGAGCTGATCGTCCCCTACATCCCCAACTTGCGCCGCTACGCGCGCGCGTTGGTGGGGGATCGTGATGGCGCGGACGACCTCGTGCAGGACACGCTCGAGCGCGCGGTGCGCAAGTTCCACCTGTGGAAGCCGGGCGACCTGCGGGCCTGGCTCTTCTCGATCATGCACAACGTGTTCGTGAACCAGTTGAAGGGCCGCAAGATCTCGCCCTCGGTGGAGATCGACGAGGAGACCATCGCCGCCCACATCCCGGCCGTCGACCGGATGGACGTGATGGACCTCGAGCGCGGCCTCGCGCGCCTCGCTCCCGAGCAGCGCGAGGTGGTGCTGCTGATCGCGCTCGAGGACATGAGCTACGCCGACGTGAGCCGCGCGCTCGGCATTCCCATCGGTACCGTGATGTCGCGGCTGTCACGGGGACGCGAGCGGCTGCGCCGCCTCATGGAAGGCGAAGCGCAGGCCGGCCGCGCGGAATTGAGGGTGGTGCAATGAGCACCGAAGAAGATCTCGAGTTCGCGGAGCAGACCGCGGCCATCAAGCGCCGGTTCGACCCGGTGCTGACCGAGCCCATCCCGGCGCGCATGTACCTCAAGAGCCCGGGGTGGATCGAATACGCGCGCGCCGCCGTGGTGCTCGCCGCGGGCATCGCCATCGGCCTCGCCATCCCGGCCTTCGAGGCCGACCATTCGCAAACCGCCGCGATGCAGCAGCTGCCGATCCGCGCCGCCCGCGCGCACGTCGTGTATTCGCCCGAGGTGCGCCATCCGGTGGAGGTGGACGCGAAGCAGCAGGAGCACCTCGTGAAGTGGCTCTCCAAGCGGCTGGACATTCCGCTCAAGGTGCCGGTGCTCACGCAGGAAGGCTTCGAGCTCCTTGGCGGGCGGCTGCTTCCCGGGAGCGACGGGCCGGTCGCGCAGTTCATGTACCAGGACACCGCGGGCAAGCGCCTCACGCTCTACGTCACGCCGACCAAGAAGGCCGAGCAGAAGCTCACCTCGTTCCGCTTCGCGAAGGAAGGCAACGTCTCGGTCTTCTACTGGATCGACGACGAATGCGGCTACGCGCTCTCCGGCGAGCTCGACAAGACCACGCTCGCGAAGGTGGCCTCGCTCGTCTACAAGCAGCTCGAGTCCTGATCGAACCTGGGTGGCACCGTGTGGGGCGGCTTCGGCCGCCCTTTTTTCTTCGAAGCTCTCCCTCTCCCGGGGACAGGTCATTGCACGAGGAACGAAGTGACCTGTCCCCTTCAGGCCGGGGAGAGGGTCAAGTCTCCTTCCGCCCCACCACCTCGTAAGCCGGCCCGCCGGAAATCGGCCGCCCGAGCGAGAGGATGCGCACGCGCTCGCCGGCCTTCGTCGCGTGCTCCGGGCGCACCCACGCGGTGACGATGCGCCCGTCGCCCAGCGCCACGCTCGCGACCTGTCCCGCCCCTCGCGCATCGTTCACCGCGACGACCGACTTCACCTCGCCGAAGGTCTCGTGGATGGGGCCGCCCGACCATCGCAGGATGCCCACGGCGAGCGCGAGCGCCGCGATCGTGAGGGCGAGCACGCCCCCGGGGCGGAGGCTGGGGAAACGTTCCATCGCGAAGCGGCGGGCGCCTTGAACGGCAACGCGATCATTCTTCGCGATCGACGCCGGAGCGTCAAACGTCAATCCCGCCGCAGCAGCTTGAAGGCATGCGTCCACTGGTTGTGCAGGAAGCCGGGGATGCACCAGAGGATGCAGAGCGGCTCGATCGCCCGCGCCGCCTGCGCTTTCCCCATGTCGGCGCTCTCCCATCCGAGCTCGCCCAGGAGCGCCGTGACGGCGCGCTTCGCCGCCTCGTCGTTGCCGCAGATGAACATCGTCGGCGGCCCGCCCGGCAATGCCGGATCCACCATGTTCGCGGCACCCACCGAATTGAACGCCTTCACGAAGCGCGCCCCGGGACACTCCTTCTGCAGGCGCTCCATGAGCGATTCGTCGAGGCTGGTGAAGAAGCGCAGCACGCCTTCGGTGGGCGGCGCGTCCGCGATCGGATTGGTCGCATCGACGACCGGCTTCCCGGCGAGGTTGCGCTCGCCCGCCATGCGCACCGCTTCCGCCGCGGCGGTGCCCTTGACCGCGAGCACCACCAGCTCGCCGAAGGCGGCGGCGTCCGCGAAGCCGCCGGCGCGCGCCGGCGCATGCCGCGCCACGAACTGCGCGAGCTTCGACGGGTCGCGGGTGCCCAGCATCACCTCGTGGCCATGCTTCACGAATCCGGCCGCGAGCGTCTTCGCGACCTCTCCGGAACCGAGAACTCCGATCTTCACGCCGCCTCCTGGTGTGGGATGGGGCCTACCCCGTGAAGACAACAGCCCATGCACGGGCTGGATTCCCCACACCCTCTTCCCGGCCCTCTCCCAAGGAGAGGGAGCCCTTCAGTCGAGCTCTTCGTGCAGGAACTGCAGCACGGCGACCTCGTCGCGGCGCAGCGCCGCGGCGCCGCGCCCGCGCCGCTCGCCGTTGGCGGGCGCTTGCGGCGGCAGCGCGACGGTGCGGCCGAGGAGGTACGCCTCGATCACCGCCGGATGGACGTAGTACTTCCGGCACACCGCGCGCGTGTTGCCCAGGCGCTCGGCGACCGCATCGATGGCGCGCACGATGTTGCGGTCGGCCTCGCGCCGGCTCGCGGCGGGACCCATGGCGCGCAGCGCGATCGCCGCGTGCATTGTCCCGCCCCAGGTGCGGAAATCCTTCGCCGTGACATCGCGCCCGCTGATCTCGCGCAGCCGCTCGTTGATGTCGTCGGAACACACTGCCTGGCGACGGCCGAAGGCGTCGACGTACTGGAACATCTCGGTCCCCGGCAGGTCCCGGCAGCGCTGCACGATGCGCGCGAGGCGCCGGTCGGTGATCGCGACGTCGTGGTCGATGCCGCTCTTGCCGCGGAAGCTGAAGCGCAGCGTCGCGCCCTGCACCTCGACGTGGCGGCGGCGCAGCGTCGTGAGCCCGAACGAGCGGTTCTGGCGCGCGTACTCGTCGTTGCCGACGCGGATCAGCGTCCGGTCGAGGAGCCGGATCACGGTGGCGATGATCTGCCGGCGCGAGAGCTCCGGCGCACGCAGGTCGCGCTCGATCTTTTCGCGCAGCGCCGGCAGCGCCTCGCTGAACTCGATCATGCGGCGGAACTTGGAGCGGTCGCGCGCCGCGCGATAGTCCGCGTGATAGCGGTATTGCTTGCGCCCGCGCGCATCGCGCGCCGTCGCCTGGATGTGGCCGTCGGGATCGGGGCAGATCCACACGTCGCTCCATGCGGGCGGAATGGCGAGCGCGTTCAGGCGCCGGCGCGTCTCCGCGTCGCGGATGCGCGTGCCGTCGGGCGCGAAGTAGGTCCAGCCCGACCCGGCGCGCCGGCGCGTGATGCCGGCGAAGCCGTCGGTCACGTAGCGCAGCCCCGCTCGCCGGGCGGCGTTGCGGTGCTCGAGCAGGCGCGGCGATGCGACGGCGACTTCGCTCATCAGCCTTCCACCTTCACGAACCCGGCGAGCACACCCGCGCCGGCCAGCGCGATCAGCGCCGCGACCACCAGCAGGTTGCGAAAGCGGCCCTCGTCGACGTCGCGCGAAAGCGTGCAGCGCTCGGGATGCGCGGGGTCGTAATGGACCGTCACCGCTCGTCCCACGGGATAGGCTTCGTGCAGTTGCTTCGCCGAGTCGCGCTTACCCATCCATCCGAAGAGGCTCTCACCGAACGCGCGGCGCTTGCCGGAAAGCTTGCGGCCATCCACCTCGTATTCGTAGGCGACGGACACGCGGTAGGTGCGCGAGCGGCCGCTGTGGCCGTCCCTCGTGAGGTCGCTGCCGAGGCGCGAGGTGGTGATGCGCCCTTCGGTCGATGACCAGCCCGACGCCGCGCGAGCCCGGGCGAGGAGCATCGCCACGCCGGCGAAGAGCACGCCGCCCGCGATGAGGAAGATGCAGCCGACGATCTCGCGGCCGCTCATGGTCGCGCGCGGCGCCGCGATCCTGGATTGCAGGTCTTGCCGGTGCCGCGCCTTGCGCTTGCCTGGCTCATGGAGACCTCCCTCCCGGCGGCATGGGGTTGCCGCGCCGGTAAGATATCGCTTGCGGAGCCTTTCCCCAAGCCCCCATGCCCGCCGTCCCCGCGCGACGTCCCCTGGCGCTGCCGCCGCTGCATTTCCCCGAAGAGCTTCCGATCGCGCAGCATCGCGCGCGGATCGCCGAGCTCGTGCGTGCGCATCCCGTGACCATCGTGTGCGGCGAGACGGGCTCGGGGAAAACCACGCAGATCCCCAAGATCTGCCTCGCGAGCGGGCGCGGCGAGCGCGGGCTCATCGGCTGCACGCAGCCGCGGAGGATCGCGGCACGGAGCCTCGCGCATCGCCTCGCGCAGGAGCTCCCCGGCGCGCCGCGCGGCTTCGTCGGCCACAAGATCCGCTTCCAGGACGCGACGCGGCCCGACACGGTGGTCAAGGTGATGACCGACGGCGTGCTGCTCGCGGAGACGCATTCCGACCGGAGGCTCCGCGCCTACGACACCATCGTCGTCGACGAGGCCCACGAGCGCAGCCTCAACGTCGATTTCCTGCTCGGCTACCTGCGCCGGCTGATCGACGCACGCGACGACCTCAAGGTGATCGTCACCTCGGCCACCATCGATACCGAGCGCTTCTCGCGCTTCTTCGGCGGCGCTCCGGTGATCGAGGTCTCGGGCCGCACCTATCCGGTGGAAGTGCGCTACCGCGCGGAGTATTTCGAGAGCGAAGAGGAAGACGACGAGCCGGTCGACATGAACGACGCCATCGTGAAGGCGGTGGACGAGATCGGCCGCGAGAGCCGCGACGGCGACATCATCGTGTTCCTCCCCGGCGAGCGCGAGATCCGCGAGGCGGCCGAGGTGCTGCGCAAGCACCATCCCGCGAAGACCGAGATCCTGCCGCTCTTCTCGCGCCTCTCGGCCGAGGAGCAGGACCGCGTCTTCGAGCGCGGGCCGCACCGCCGCATCGTGCTGTCGACGAACGTGGCGGAGACCTCGCTCACGGTGCCGGGCATCCACTACGT
>JAICTR010000012.1 GCA_025936275.1 Burkholderiales bacterium | reverse complement strand
CTCAACAAGCGCGAGGCCAAGGACATGGTCGAGTCCTTCTTCGAGGAGATCCGGATCGCCCTGGAGCGGGGCGAGATGGTGAAACTCTCGGGCTTCGGCAACTTCCAACTCCGGAAGAAGCCGCAGCGTCCCGGGAGGAACCCGAAGACCGGTGAGGAGATTCCCATCACGGCGCGGCGTGTGGTCACCTTCCATGCGAGCCAAAAGCTGAAGAGCCTGGTGGAGAAGTCCTTCAATGGCCACGGAGAACCTGGCGACGACTGACCTCCCGCCCATCCCCGCCAAACGGTACTTCACGATTGGCGAGGTGAGCGAGCTTTGCGGCGTGAAGCCGCACGTGCTCCGTTACTGGGAGCAGGAGTTCACGCAGTTGAAGCCCCTCAAGCGGCGCGGCAACCGCCGCTATTACCAGCACCACGAAGTGCTGCTCATCCGCCGCATCCGCGAGCTCCTCTACGAGCATGGCTTCACCATCAACGGCGCACGCAACCGGCTCGAGGAGCCCACGCATACGCCGCACGCGAGCGGCACGCGCACGATGACCGTGCCGCAGCCGATCTCTCCCGGCAACATCCGCAAGGAGCTGAAGAGCATCCTGAAGATGTTGGAACGCTGAAGCACTCCTTCTTCCTTGGGGGAGAGGGTCCATTCCCCGCTATAATTCACGGCTCGGTCGGGGCGTAGCGCAGCTTGGTAGCGCACCTGCATGGGGTGCAGGGGGTCGGAGGTTCGAATCCTCTCGCCCCGACCAATTCCCTTTCGATTCCTGCGTGCCGCGATCGACCCCGGCGGTTGTCGCGCGCCCCCATCTGCGGCAAAGTGCGATCTCCGACGCGCCACGGCCTCCCGCCCCCGCTCACGCGCCGCGCGTCACGACCAGAGGAGGAATCGTTTCCATGAAGGGAAGCTCGATCGCGCTTTGGCTCGCCGCCATCGTGACGGCCGCCGCGGCGCCGATGGCGCGCGCGGAAGTCGACACGGTTACCGTCGCGCAGCAGTTCGGCATCACGTACCTGCCGCTCATGTACATGGAGCACCAGCACCTGCTCACGAAGCACGCGAAACAAATGGGGCTGGGCGAAGTGAAGGTGGAGTGGGTGCAGTTCGGCTCCGGCACCGGAATGAACGACGCGCTCCTCTCGGGCCACCTCGACTTCGCATCCGGGGGACTCGGCCCGTTCATCACGCTCTGGGCGAAGACGCGATCCAACCTGGGCGTGAAGGGCGTGTGCGCGATGAACAACATGCCCCTCTACCTCAACACGCGCGACCCGAACGTGAAGTCGGTGCGCGACTTCACCAACAAGGACCGCATCGCGCTTCCCGCCATCAAGGTGTCCTTCCAGGCGGTGAACCTGCAGATGGCCGCGGCGAAGGAATTCGGCAAGGAGAACTACACGAAGCTCGATCCGCTCACCGTGTCGATGAAGCACCCGGACGGCATGGCGGCGCTGCTCTCCAAGGGCAACGAGGTGACGGCGCATTTCACGTCGCCGCCGTTCCAGTACCAGGAGCTCGAGCACGCCGGCATCCACAAGGTGCTCGACTCGTACACGATCGCGGGCGGCCCGCACACGTTCACCGTGATCTGGGCCTCGACCAAGTTCCGCGAGCGCAACCCCGGCGTGTACAAGGCGTTCCTCGCCGCGTTCAACGAGGCGATCGACGAGATCAACAAGGACAAGCAGGCGGCCGCGGACAACTACATCAAGTGGCAGCACTACAAGGGCCCGCGCGATCTCATCGTGAAGATCCTCGAGGATCCGCTGGTGAAGTTCACCACCACGCCGAGCCGCATCACGACGTACGCGAGCTTCATGCACGAGATCGGCTCGGTGAAGGTGAAGCCCGACTCGTGGAAGGACATGTTCTTCCCCGAGATCCACGACCTCCCGGGAAGCTGACGCGTGGCGTCAGGCGGCCGCGGGCAGCCCCAGGATCGCTCGCGCCTCCGCGGCGCTCGCGGGGCGCCGCCCGTGCCGGTCGCATTCGCGCACGATCTTCGTCACCAGCTCGGCGTTGCTCGCCGCCAGGCGCTCGGCGTCGATGCGCAGGTTGTCCTCGAGGCCGGTGCGGCAGTGGCCGCCCGACTCGAGGCACCAGCGGTTCACTTCCCACTGGTGGCGTCCGACTCCCGCCGCGACCCAGGTCGCGCCGGGCAGCACATCGGCGAGCTCGCTCCTCAGGAAGTCGAATACCGTACGGCGTGCGGGCAGCGCATTGGGAATGCCGAGCACGAACTGCACGTGCGGGGGATTCTTCAGCAGCCCCTTCTTCACGAGGTTCGCGGCGTTGTAGAGCATCGCGAGGTCGAACACCTCGATCTCCGGCTTGATGCCGTGCTCGAGCATGGTGCGCGCGAGCCCCTCGACGAAATCCGGCGGGTTCTCGTACACGTTCGCCGGGAAGTTCACCGAGCCCGTCGCGAGCGAGGCCATGTCGGGCTTCAGGTGCAGCATCGACGCGCGCGCGGCCTGGTCGCGACCCCGGCCTCCCGTCGAGAACTGCACGATCATGCCCGGGCAGTGCTTGCGCACGCCTTCCTGCACGCGCGCGAAGAGCTCCGGATCCGAGCCCGGCGATTCGTCGGGGTTGCGCACGTGCACATGCACCAGCGAGGCGCCGGCCTCGAAGGCCTGGTGCGTCGACTCCACCTGCTCGGACGGGGTGACGGGCACCGCCGGGTTGTCCTTCTTGCGCGGTAGCGCGCCGGTGATCGCCACCGTGATGATGACGGGCTGCGACACGGTTTCTCCTCGGTGAACCGCCAATATTGGCCGGTTTTGCGGGGCTGCGCAACGCGCGTGCGAGGAACCAATCGGCGCACGCAGGGGACCAAATTCTCTTGACCGCTCCCGCTCGGGACGCGAACCAATGGCCGATTCAGAATCGAAAGCCGGGACCGTGAGGCCCCCGGGCGCCGGAGACTACGACCTGCCGAGGGAGGTGTGGGGCGAGGAGCCGTTCCGCCGCCTGGTCGAGTCGGTGCGCGACTACGCGATCTTCCTCCTCGATACCTCGGGGCACATCCTCACCTGGAACGCCGGTGCCGAGCGCCTGAAGGGCTATACCCGCCAGGAGGCGATCGGCCGCCACTTCTCGATGTTCTATCCGCGCGAGGCGAACGAACGGGGCTGGCCGCAGTACGAGCTGGAGACCGCCGCGCAGCTCGGCCGGTTCGAGGACGAGGGCTGGCGGTTGCGCAAGGACGGCAGCCGCTTCTGGGCGAACGTGGTGATCACCGCGATGCGCGACGACGAGGGCCGCCTCTCCGGCTTCGCCAAGGTGACGCGCGACCTCTCCGAGCGGCGCCGCAACGAGGAGCGGCTGCGCGAGAGCGAGGAGCGCTTCCGCGTGCTGGTCGAGGGCGTCCAGGACTACGCCATCTTCATGCTCGATACCGAGGGGCGCGTGGTGAGCTGGAACCAGGGCGCGCGCCGCATCAAGGGATACGAAGCGGCGGAGGTCATCGGCAAGCATTTCTCGATCTTCTATCCGCAGGAGGCGATCGCGCGCCAATGGCCGACGACCGAGCTGCGCGAAGCGGAGCGCACCGGCCACTTCGAGGACGAGGGCTGGCGCCTGCGCAAGGACGGCAGCCGCTTCTGGGCGAACGTGGTGATCACGGCGCTGCGCGATCGCGACGGCCACCTGCGCGGCTTCTCCAAGATCACGCGCGACCTCTCGGAGCGGCGCGCGCAGGAGGAGCGGCTGCGCGAGAGCGAGGAGCGCTTCCGCCTGCTCCTCGAGGGCATCGAGGATTACGCGATCGTGATGCTCGATCCTGTGGGCCGCGTCACGAGCTGGAACAGCGGCGCGGGCCGCATGATGATGTACACCGAGGCGCAGATCGTCGGCCAGTCGTTCGAGCGCTTCTATCCGCCCGAGGACGTGGCCGCGGGCCGCCCGGCCGAGGAGCTGCGCCAGGCGAAGCTCAACCGCCGCGCCGAGGACCTCGGCTGGCGCATGCGCAAGGACGGCGAGCGCTTCTGGGCGGAGACCATCATCACCGCGCTCCACGACCAGGACGGGCGCCTGCGCGGCTTCGCGGAGATCATGCGCGACATGACCGACCGCAAGCGCATGGAGAGCCTCGAGCAGCAGGGGCGCCGCCTCACCGAGTTCCTCGCGATGCTCGCCCACGAGCTGAGGAATCCGCTCGCCCCGATCCGCAATGCGATCACGATCATGGGCGCGCACCGCGACCTTCCGCCCGACGTCGCATGGTCGCGCGCGGTGATCGAGCGCCAGACCACGCAGCTCGCACGCCTCGTGGACGACCTCCTCGACGTGAGCCGCATCACGCGCGGCAAGCTGCGCATGCGGGGCGAGCCCATGGACCTCAACGAGGCGGTGAACCGCGCGATCGAGGCGAGCCGGCCGCTCATCGATGCACGCCGCGAGGCGCTCGAGCTGCGGCTCGCGGAGCGGCCGCTGCCGGTGCACGGCGACATGACGCGCCTCACGCAGGTGATGGTGAACCTCCTCAACAACGCGGCGAAGTACACGCCCGAGGGCGGCCGCATCGAGGTCGCCACGCGCCAGGCGGGCGACGATTGCGTGGTGTGCGTCACCGACAACGGCGTGGGCATCCCGCCGTACCTCCTCGAGCGCGTCTTCGACCTCTTCGCGCAGGGCGAGCGCACGCTGGACCGCTCCGAGGGCGGCCTGGGCATCGGCCTCACGCTCGCCCGGCGCATCGTCACGTTGCACGGCGGCTCGATCGCCGCACGCAGCGAGGGCACGGGGCGCGGCGCGCAGTTCGAGGTGCGTTTGCCGCGGCTCGAGGCGGAGCTCGGCCCTCCCGGCGACGAATCGTCCGGCGAGGCGCCGCATGCCGGCGAGAAGCGCTCGATCCTCGTCGTCGACGACAACGAGGACGCCGCCTCCAGCCTCGCGATGCTGCTGCGCATGACCGGCCACGACGTGACCATCGCCCACGATGGTGAATCGGCCCTGCAACGGATCGCCGAGGATCGGCCAGACATCGTCCTCCTCGACATCGGCCTTCCCGGGATGAGCGGCTACGATGTCGCCGCCCGCATCGCCGTGATGCCGAGGCCCGCCGGCATGCGCCTCTATGCGCTCACCGGCTACGGCCAGGAGGAGGACCGGCGCCGTTCCGCCGACGCCGGTTTCGACGGCCACCTGGTGAAGCCGGTCATCCCGACCGAGCTCTTCGCGCTGATCGATTCCACGCCCGCGTAGCCCGCGCGGGTAAGCCGTTCCGCACCTGCGTAAGCGTTGCAGCGGCGCGCGCGTGCACCCTCGAAAGCGCGGGTGCACGGCGGGTACGCCGATTGCTGGGACAGGCGATCCCCGTTCGCGCCGCACGTCCTTCTTGGAACCTCCTCCCCGCGATCCCGCCAGCGTCTCGCGGCGCCGCTTCCTGATCCATACCGGCGCGCTCACCACCGGCATCGCGGCCGAGGTGCGCCTGCCGATGTCCGAGGCGGCGATGCCCGCGCAGGCCGCAGGCGGCGAGAGCGAGATGCGATTGCGCGTCAACGGGCAGGTGCACGCCTTGCGGCTCGATCCGCGCGTCTCCCTCCTCGACGCATTGCGCGACCACCTCGGCCTTGGCGGAAGCAAGAAGGGCTGCGGCCACGGCCAATGCGGCGCCTGCACCGTGCTGGTGGACGGCCGCCGCATCAATTCGTGCCTCGCGCTCGCCATCGCGCAGGAGGGGCGGGAGGTGACGACGATCGAAGGCCTCGCCGCGGGCGGGAAGCTGCATCCGGTGCAGGCGGCCTTCGTCGCCCACGATGGTTTCCAGTGCGGCTACTGCACGCCGGGGCAGGTGATCTCGTGCGTCGCGATGCTCGAGGAGGCGCGGCGCGGCGATGCGAGCGCGGTCACGGCGGACCTCGATGCGGCCCCGCTCCTGGACGATGCGGAAATCCGCGAGCGCATGAGCGGCAACCTCTGCCGCTGCGGCGCCTACGTGAACATCGTGGCGGCCGCGCGCGACGCGGCGCGCCGCGCCTAGGCGGCCGTGCAACCCTTCGCCTATCTCCGCGCCGACCGCATTGAAGACGCGATCGCGGCGAGCGGGCCGGACGCGCGCTTCCTCGCCGGCGGCACCAACCTCGTGGACCTGATGAAGAGCGAGGTCGAGCGGCCGCTGCGGATCGTCGACATCAGCCGCTTGCCGCTCGACCGCATCACCGAGACGCGCGAAGGCGGCGTGCGCATCGGTGCGCTGGTGCCGAACGCCGATTGCGCGAATCACCCGCTGGTGCGCGAGCGCCATCCGCTGCTTTCGCGGGCGCTGCTTTCGGGCGCCTCGCCGCAGTTGCGCAACATGGCGACTACGGGCGGCAACCTCCTGCAGCGCACGCGCTGCTACTACTTCATGGATGCCGCCTTCGACGCCTGCAACAAGCGACGGCCCGGCTCGGGCTGCGCCGCGCGCGAAGGGCGCAACCGCATCCACGCGATCCTCGGCGCGAGCGAGCAGTGCATCGCGACCCATCCCTCCGACATGGCGGTGGCGCTCGCGGCGCTCGAGGCGGTGGTCGAAGTGCACGGGCCGCGCGGCGCGAGGCGCATGCCGATGGAGGATTTCCATCGCCTGCCGGGCGCGACCCCGCAGCGCGACACGACGCTCGAGCCCGCCGAGCTGGTCGTCGCGGTGGAGATCCCGCCCGGTTCGTTCGCGCGCGCGTCGACCTATCTCAAGGTGCGCGACCGCGCGAGCTACGCGTTCGCGCTGGTTTCCGTCGCGGCAGCCCTCGACCTTCGCGACGGGCGCGTGCACGAGGCGCGCATCGCCCTGGGCGGCGTCGCGCACAAGCCGTGGCGCGCGCGCGAGGCGGAAGCCTTGCTGCGCGGCGCGACGCCTGGCGAGGCGGCGTTCGACGCGGCGGCGCGCGCGAGCGTTGCCGGGGCGCGACCCTACCGCGACAACGCGTTCAAGGTGACCCTCGCGCAGCGTACGGTGGCGCGTGCGCTGCGCGTCGCGGCGGGAATCGCATGAGCCCCGGCGCCGCTTCGCCGATCGGCCTTCCGCTCGACCGGGTCGACGGGCCGCACAAGGTGAGCGGTAGCGCCACCTATGCCGCGGAGTTCCAGCCGAAGGACACGTGCCGTGCGCTGATCGTGCAGAGCCGCATCGCGGCGGGGCGCATCGCGCGCATCGACACGCGTGCCGCCGAAACGATGCCCGGCGTGCTGCGCGTCCTCACGCACCTGAACGTCGAGCGCCTCCCGCAGCAGGGACGCGCGGCGGTGAAGCCGCCGGCCGGACGCGAGATGTCGCTGCTGCAGGACGATGCGGTGCGCTACAACGGCGAGCCGATCGCGGTCGTGGTGGCCGATACCCTGGAGCATGCGCAGGAGGCCGCCTCGCACATCGAGGTGGCGTACGAGCGCGGCCCCGCGGCGCTCGACTTCGAGGCGGCGAGGGGCGGCGCGTACCCGCCGCGGAAGACCGTGCGCGGCCCCCCCGACACGACGTGGGGCGAGGGCGCGAGTGCGCTCGACTCGGCGCCGGTGCGGATCGCCGCGACCTACACCACGCCCTACGAGCATCACAATCCGATGGAGCCCCACGCGACGGTCGCGCGCTGGGAGGGCGATCGCCTCACGCTCTGGGATTCGACACAGTACGTCTCGGGCGTGCGCGACACGGTCGCGAAGACGCTGGGCATCCCCACAGGGAACGTGCGTGTGATCTCGCCCTTCGTGGGCGGCGGCTTCGGCTGCAAGGGCTCGACGTGGTCGCACGTGATGCTCGCGGCGATGGCGGCGAAAGCCGTCGGCCGGCCCGTGAAGCTCGCCCTCGAGCGGCCGCAGATGTTCGGCCCGGTGGGCGGAAGGCCGCGCACCGAGCAGCGCATCGAGCTGGGCGCGTCGCGCGACGGGCGCCTCATCGCCGTGTGCCACGACGTGATCTCGCACACCTCGAGCTTCGAGGATTTCGTCGAGGTCGCGACCTCGCCCACGCGCGCTCTCTACGCCTATCCCAACGGCTCCGTCACGCAGCGCCTGGTGAAGCTCAACCTCGGCACGCCGACCTTCATGCGCGCGCCGGGCGAAAGCACCGGCACGTTCGCGATCGAATGCGCGATGGACGAGCTCGCCGAGCGCCTGTCGATCGATCCGCTCGAGCTGCGGCTGCGCAACCATGCCGAGCGCGAGCCGGACACCGGCCGGCCGTGGTCGAGCAAGCGCCTGCGCGAGTGCTACCGGCAGGCTTCGCGTCGCTTCGGCTGGGAGCGGCGCGATGCGAAGCCGCGCTCGATGCATGAAGGCCCGTGGCAGGTTGGCTGGGGAATGGCGACGGCGACATACCCCGCGCACCGCCAGCCGGCGCAGGCGAGCGCTTCGCTCGCGCGCGACGGCACGGCGGTGGTGCGTTGCGGCACGCAGGAGATCGGCACCGGCACCTATACGGTGATGACGCAGGTCGCCGCCGATGCGCTCGCGATTCCGGTGGACCTCGTGCGCTTCGAGCTTGGCGACACGCGCTGGCCGCGCGCGCCGATCTCGGCGGGCTCGATGACGGTCGCGAGCGTCGCTCCCGCGGTGCGAGCCGCGTGCACCCGGTTGCGCGATGCGCTCGCGAAGCAGGATCGCCGCTGGCTCGACGCGGCCGACGACGCGGGGCGCCGCAGCGCTTGGCGCGCGCTCGCCGCATCGCAACCCACGGCGACCGAGGCGCACGGCGAGTCCCATCCCGACGCGAGCGAGGACGAGCAGCCGTTCGCGGCGCGATCGTTCGGAGCGGTGTTCGCCGAGGTGCGCGTGGATCCCGAGCTCGGCATCGTGCGGGTGCCGCGCGTGGTCGGGGCGTACAGCGTGGGCCGCGTGCTCAACGCGAAGACCGCCGCCAACCAGCTGCAGGGCGGCATCGTCTGGGGCATCGGCATGGCGCTGATGGAGGAGAGCCTGCTCGATCCCTCGAGCGGGCGCTACGTGAACGGGAACCTCGCGGAGTACCACGTGCCGGTGAACGCGGACGTGGGCGAGATCGACGCCTGGATGGTCGACGAGGACGACACGCGCTTCAATCCGCTCGGCGCACGAGGCATCGGGGAGATCGGCATCACCGGGGTCGCCGCCGCGATCGCCAACGCCGTGTGGCACGCGACCGGCCGGCGCATCCGCGACCTGCCGATCACGCTGGACAAGCTCCTGTAGTTCGCCGAGAATCGGCCGCATCCGGTCGGGAGAGCGCGCCGCGAGGCGCCGCCGAAGGGGTAGCGCCCGCAAACTCTCAGGCAAAAGGACCGATCGGAGCCGGGGAATGGATTCCCGGAACTCTGGAGAGCGGCGCGCTTCCGTCGGAAGCGGCGCCCACCGAAGGGGCGAGCGCCGGCCGCACGCGGCGCGATCTCTCAGGTACCGAGGACAGAGGGGTCAGGGAGCGCGAGCTCGCCTGGCCCTTTTTCATTTTGGCGGAGGCGAACCGCAGTGAAGAGGACGCCGCTCGACGCGGTGCATCGTGAAGCCGCGGCGCGCATGGTCGATTTCGGCGGCTGGGAGATGCCGCTCCACTACGGCTCGCAGCTCGAGGAGCACCACGCGGTGCGCCGCGACGCCGGGCTCTTCGACGTGTCGCACATGCGCGTGGTCGATGTCCGCGGCGGCGAGGCGCGCGCGTTCCTGCGCCGGGCGCTCGCGAACGACGTCGGCCGGCTCGCGACGCCGGGCAGGGCGCTCTATTCCTGCATGCTCGCCGACGACGGCGGCGTGCTCGACGACCTCATCGTCTATCTCGTGCGCGACGATTTCTTCCGTGCCGTGGTGAACGCCGCCACCGCGGAGAAGGACGTCGCCTGGCTCGAATCGCTGCGCGCGCGCTGGGCGATGGACGTCGCGATCGAGCCGCGCGGTGACCTCGCGATCCTCGCGTTGCAAGGGCCGCGCGCCCTCGAGCGGCTCGCGCAAGCGCTGCCCGCCGTGGGCGCCGTGGCCGGAACGCTCGCGCCGTTCAGCGCATCGCACGTCGCCGATTTCATGGTGGCACGCACCGGGTACACCGGCGAAGACGGATTCGAGATCGTGATGCCGGCCGCGCAAGCGGTTTCCACATGGCGCTCGCTGGTCGCCGCGGGCGCGCGGCCCTGCGGGCTCGCCGCGCGCGACACGCTGCGCCTGGAGGCCGGCATGAACCTCTACGGCCAGGACATGGATGCGGCGACCTCGCCGTACGATGCGGGCCTCGACTGGACCGTGGACCTGCGCGGCGAGCGCGACTTCGTCGGCCGCGAGGCGATCCTCGCGCGCGGCGCGCGGCGCGAGCGCGTGGGCCTCGCGCTGCTCGATGCGGCGGGCGTTTTGCGTGCGCACCAGGACGTATTCGCCGGCGAGGAGCACGTCGGCGAGGTGACGAGCGGCACGTTCTCTCCCACGCTCGGCCGCTCCATCGCGCTCGCGCGCGTGCGCCGCGGCATCGCGCCGGGCAGCGTCGTGCAAGTCGCCGTACGCGGCAAGCGCCTCGCCGCGCGCGTCGTGAAGCCCGCGTTCGTGCGCCACGGCAAATCCCTTCTCCCTCCCGAGGAAGCCCCATGAAACTTCCGCAGGACCTGCGCTACACCGAATCCCACGAGTGGGTGCGCCGCGAGGCGGACGGCACGGTGGCCATCGGCATCACCGACCACGCGCAAGGCGAGCTGGGCGACATCGTGTTCGTCGAGCCGCCGCAGCCCGGCCGCAAGGTGAAGGCGGGCGAGGCGGTGGGCGTGGTCGAATCTGTGAAGGCGGCATCGGACATCTACGCGCCGGTCGCGGGCGAGATCGTCGCGGCCAATGCGGAGCTTTCGACTTCACCGGAACGCGTGAACGCCGATGCGTTCGGCGCCTGGATCTACCGCCTGCGGCCCGACGATCCTTCGCAGGTCGAGCGCTTGCTCGATGCGGAGGGCTACCGCAAGGCGGCCTCCTCCTGAGGGGCGGCGAGATGCCGGACACGCCGTTGCAAGCCGCGCCGCACGAGGGCCTCGCCGCGCTCGAGGATCACGCGGCGTTTCGCCGACGCCACATCGGCCCGGACGAGGAAGAGCAGGCGGCGATGCTCGCGCTTCTCGGCTTCGCCGATCGCGCCACGCTCATCGACGCGGTGATTCCTCCGGGCATCCGCCGACGCGGTCCCATGGGACTCGGCGAACCGGCGAGCGAGGGCGTGGCGCTCTCACGCCTGCGCGCCGTTGCGCTCGAGAACCGGGTCTTCAAGTCGTGCATCGGCCAGGGCTACTACGGCACCTGGACGCCGGCGGTGATCCTGCGCAACGTGCTCGAGAATCCGGGCTGGTATACGGCGTACACGCCGTACCAGGCGGAGATCTCGCAGGGAAGGCTCGAGGCGCTGCTCAACTTCCAGACCATGGTCGCGGAGCTCACCGCGCTTCCGGTGGCGAATGCCTCGATGCTCGACGAGGCGACGGCGCTCGCCGAGGCGATGACGCTCTGCCGGCGCGCATGCAGCCTGCCTTCGCGGATCGTCGCGGTCGCCGACGACGTGTTGCCGCAGACGCTGGCGGTGCTGCGCACGCGCGCCGCGCCGCTCGATATCGAGCTGCGGGTGGCGCCGGCGGGCGAGCTTGCCGCGCTCGATGCATTCGCGGCGATCGTGCAGTATCCCGGCGTCGACGGCGAGGTGCGCGATTTCGCGCCGCTCGCGCAGGCGCTGCACGCGCGCGGCGCGTACCTCATCGCGGCCGCCGACCTCCTTGCGCTCGCGATGCTCGCACCGCCCGGCGAATGGGGCGCCGATGTCGCGGCGGGCTCGACGCAGCGCTTCGGGATGCCGATGGGATTCGGCGGTCCCCATGCCGGCTACCTCGCGGTGCGCGATGCGCTCAAGCGCCAGCTTCCGGGCCGCCTGGTCGGCGTCACGATCGATGCCGAGGGCCGGCCCGCGCTGCGCCTTGCGCTGCAAACCCGCGAGCAGCACATCCGGCGCGAGAAGGCGACCTCGAACATCTGCACCGCGCAGGTCCTGCCGGCGGTGATCGCCTCGATGTACGCGGTGTACCACGGGCCCGAAGGGCTCGCGCGCATCGCGCGTCGCACGCATCGCTTCACGGCGATCCTCGCCGCGGGCCTCGCACGGCTCGGATTTACCCTCGCGACGCGTGCGTTCTTCGACACGATCGTGGTCGGGGTCGGCGACGCGGGCGATGCGATCCTCGCGCGCGCGGCGGAGGCCTGCATCGACCTGCGCCGCATCGGCGGCGGCAGGATCGGCATCTCGCTCGACGAGACCACCGGGCGGGCGGACGTGGAATCGATCTGGCGCGCGTTCGGGAGCGAGCGCGCCGCGGCGATGAGCGTCGACGCGTTCGAAGCGACCGTCGACGGGATCCCGCGTGCGCTCGAGCGACGCTCCCCATGCCTCGAGCACCCGGTGTTCCACCGTTATCGCTCCGAGACGGAGATGATGCGTTACCTGCGCCGGCTCGCGGCGCGCGACATCGCGCTCGACCGCTCGATGATCCCGCTGGGCTCGTGCACCATGAAGCTCAACGCCGCCGCGGAGATGGCGCCGATCGGCTGGCACGAGTTCGCGCACCTGCACCCGTTCGCGCCGCCCGAGCGCTGGCGCGGCTATCGCATGCTGATCGACGACCTCTGCGCGCGCCTCGCGCGGGCGACCGGGTATGCGGCGGTCTCGGTGCAGCCGAATGCCGGCTCGCAAGGCGAGTACGCGGGGCTCCTCGCGATCCGCGCCTGGCATGCGAGCCGCGGCGAGGCCCAACGCGACGTATGCCTCATCCCGAGCTCGGCCCACGGCACCAACCCCGCGTCCGCGCACATGGCTGGCCTGCAAGTGGTCGTGGTGGACTGCGACGAGCGCGGCAACGTCGATCTGGCCGACCTCGAGCGCAAGGCTTCACGGCACGCGGCGCGGCTCGCCGCGCTGATGGCGACCTATCCCTCGACCCACGGCGTGTTCGAGGAGGGCATCCGCGCGGCGTGCGAGATCGTGCACCGGCACGGCGGGCAGGTGTACATCGACGGCGCGAACATGAACGCGATGGTGGGCCTGTGCGCGCCGGGCGAGTTCGGCGGCGATGTCTCGCACCTCAACCTGCACAAGACGTTCTGCATTCCCCACGGCGGCGGCGGCCCGGGCGTGGGACCGGTGGCGGTGGCCGCGCACCTCGCGCCCTTCCTGCCCGGAAAGGGCCGCGCCGGCGAAAATGTCGGCGCCATTTCCGCGGCGCCCTACGGCAGCGCCTCGATCCTGCCGATCCCGTGGATGTACATGGAGATGATGGGCGAGGCCGGCCTCACCGCCGCGAGCGAGGTCGCGATCCTCAACGCCAACTACATCGCGAAGCGCCTCGCGCCGCACTATCCGGTGCTCTACGCGGGGCCGCGCGGACTGGTCGCGCACGAGTGCATCCTCGACCTGCGGCCGCTCCGCGATGCGTCCGGCATCAGCGCGGAGGACGTGGCGAAGCGATTGATGGATTACGGTTTCCACGCGCCGACGCTTTCCTTCCCGGTGCCCGGCACGCTGATGGTCGAGCCCACCGAGAGCGAGTCGAAGGCCGAGCTCGACCGCTTCTGCGAGGCGATGATCGCGATCCGCGGCGAGATCCGCGAGGTGGAGGAGGGGCGTTGGACGCGCGAGGACAATCCGCTGGTGAACGCGCCGCACACGGCCGCCAAGGTCGCGGCGAGCGAATGGGGTCATCGCTATTCGCGCGAGGTCGCCGCCTTTCCGCTGCCCACGTTGCGCGAGGACAAGTACTGGCCGCCGGTCGCGCGCGTGGACAATGCCTACGGCGACCGCAACCTTTTCTGCACCTGCCCGCCGCTCAGTGATTACGACGCGGGCTGACGGAAGCGAAATTCGGAAGGCCCATCTGCGTTCATTTGCGTTTGCTCTGCCTTTCCCCCGCATTCGCCGCCGTCATCCCCAGCGCCAGAACTCCCCGCGCTCGTCCATGAAGTGCCGCGCGAGCACCTGCTGGTGCACCTCCGTCGCGCCGTCGACGAGGCGTGCCTGGCGCGCGTAGCGGTAGATCCACTCGAGCACCGTGTCCTTCGAGTAGCCGCGCGCGCCGCAGAGCTGGATCGCGGTGTCGGCGCACAGGTGAAGCGTGTCCGCCACCTGTACCTTCGCCATCGAGATCTCCTTCCGCGCGTAGTCGCCGCGATCGAGGAGCCACGCGGCCTTCATCACCAGGAGGCGCCCGATCTCCAGCTGCATCGCGCAATGGCCGAGCTTCATCTGCACCGACTCGCGCTCCGCGAGGCGCCCTCCCTGCGCATGGCGCTCGGCCACGTAGTCGCCGGCGATGTCGAGCGCGCGGCGCGCGAGCCCGAGCCAGCGCATGCAGTGCGTGAGGCGCGCGGTGCCGAGGCGGATCTGCGTCGCCTTGAGCCCATCGCCCACGGCCATCAGCCGGTTCTCGTCGGCGATCTCGAGGCCGTCGAACTCCAGCTCGCAATGCCCGCCGTGCTCCTCGGGACCCATGATCGGGATGCGGCGCACGATGCGCCAGCCCGGCTGCCCGGCATCGAAGAGGAACGCGGTGAGACCCTTGCGCGGGTCGTCCGAGGTCTTCGCGACGAGGATGAAATGCCGCGCGATGCCCGCCCCGGTGATGAACCACTTGCGGCCCTCGACGATCCAGCGATCGCCGTGGCGCGTGGCGGTGGTGAGCATCATCGAAGGATCGGAGCCCGCGCCGGGATGCGGCTCGGTCATCGCGAAGGCGGAGCGCACGCGTCCTTCCACGATCGGCTGCAGCCAGCGCTCCTTCTGCGCCTCGGTCGCGACCTTCTCGAGGAGGATCATGTTGCCGTCGTCGGGCGCCGCGCAGTTGCACACCACCGGGCCGAAGAGCGAGTAGTTGAGCTCCTCGTAGCAAGCCGCCATGCCGGTGACCGGCAATCCCTGGCCGCCGCGGGCGACCGGCATCTGCGGCGCCCAGACGCCGGCTTCCTTCGCCTTCGCGCGCAGGTCCTGCAGCAGGTCCTCGCGGATGTTGTCGTGCTCGTCGAACGATTCGGGCGTGGTGTCGTAGGGCAGCACCTGCTCGCGCGCGAAAGCGCGGAAGCGATCGCGCGCGCGGCGCAGCTCGGGGGAAAGGGCGAAGTCCATGGCTTCCGATTCTAAAGCGTGCCATCCGGCCGGTCTCGAGCGGCCTGCACGGTATAATTTTTCCGAATGCGGATCCTCCTTTCGAACGACGACGGCTACTTCGCCCCCGGACTCGCCGCGCTCGCCGAGGGACTGGGGGCGATCGGCTCGGTGACCGTGGTGGCTCCGGAGCGCGACCGCAGCGGCGCTTCCAACTCGCTCACGCTCGACCGTCCCCTGATGCTCAGCCGCGCGCCCAACGGATTCCTCTACGTGAACGGCACGCCCACCGATTGCGTGCACATGGCGGTGACGGGCCTGCTCGACTTCGAGCCCGACGTGATCGTCTCGGGCATCAATTCCGGATCGAACATGGGCGACGACACGCTCTATTCGGGTACCGTCGCCGCGGCGACCGAGGGCTACCTCCTCGGCATTCCCTCGATCGCCGTGTCGCTGGTGGGCAAGGAGTTCCGCCACTTCGCGACCGCGGCGCGCGTCGCGCGCGAGCTGGTCGAGCGCTGCGCGCGCGCGCCCTTCGGTGCGCCGGTGCTGCTCAACGTGAACGTGCCCGACGTCCCGTACGGCGATCTCACGGGGATGGAGGTGACGCGGCTCGGGCGGCGCCACAAGGCGCAGGCGGTGGTGCCCGGCAAGAATCCGCGCGGCGAGACGGTGTACTGGGTCGGTGCCGCGGGCCCGGCGCGCGAAGCGGGCCCGGGGACCGACTTCAACGCGCTCGAGCGCGGCGCGGTCTCCATCACGCCGCTGCAGGTCGACCTCACGCACGGCAGCCAGATCCCGCTCGTCTCCGGATGGCTCGCGCAATGAGCGGCGCCGGGACTCCCCTCTCCGGCATCGGCATGACCTCGGACCGGACGCGCCTGCGCATGGTGGAAGCGCTGCGACGGGACGGCATCACGGACGAGCGCGTGCTCGGCGCGATGCTCGAGATCCCGCGCCATCATTTCGTGGAGGAGGGGATCGCCTCGCGCGCCTACGAGGACGTGGCGCTGCCGATCGGCCACGGGCAGACGATTTCCAGCCCGACGATCGTCGCGCACATGACGCAGCTGCTCTTCGAGGGCCAGCCGGCCAAGGTGCTCGAGATCGGCACCGGCTGCGGCTACCAGACCGCGATCCTCGCGCGCCTCGCGAAGGAGGTGTACACCGTGGAGCGGATCGCGGCGCTCATGGACAAGGCGCGCCGGCACTTGCGCGACCTGCGCTTCTACAACATCCGCTACAAGCACGCGGATGGGCATGCGGGATATGCCGATGGCGGACCGTACGATGGCATCCTGATGGCCGCCTCCGCCACCCACGTGCCGGAAGCGCTCAAGCAGCAGCTCGCCGTGGGCGGACGCATGGTGCTGCCCGTCGGGACGGAGGACCAGTGGCTCTACGTGGTGGACCGCAAGGAAAGCGGATTCGTCGAGCAGAAGCGCGACGCGGTGCGCTTCGTGCCGTTGCTCCCGGGACTCGCATGACGCGCGTCGCCGCGCTCGTGCTCGCGCTCGTGCTCGCCGGCTGCGCCGCGCCGCGCCCCGCGCCCGTGGTCGATCGCGGCCCGCCGCCGTCGGCGATCCCCGCGCCGACCGAGGTGCCGGAGCCGCCCGCGCGCGCGGAAAAGCCGCTGCCGACCCACACCGTGAAGCGCGGCGACACGCTGGTGAGCATCGCACTGCAGTACGGCCTCGATTACCGCGAGCTCGCCGCGTGGAACGGCATCACCAATCCGGCGCAGATCCACGTGGGCCAGGTGCTGGTCCTCGCGCCGCCGCCCGCGATGGCCGGAACCGGCACGCCGCCCACCGCCTCGGGCGCGGCGCCCCCCCGCGCGAGCCCGGTGCCCGCGCCCGGCACGCCGATCGCGACACCGCTCGTTTCGGCCGGTCCGCCGATCGAGGCGCGGCCGCTCTCGAATACGCCCACGCTGAAGGTCGAACCGCGCGGCATGAAGGCGCCGTACTCGGAGAAGGCGATGGCCGATTTCTCGGTGCCGGAGCTTCCCGCGGCGCCCAACGCGAGCACCGAGGCGCCGCAGCCGTCGGGCGTCCCGCCGGCTGCGCCGACCGAGCCCGCGAAGTCCGGCACGCAGAAGGAGGACATCGACTGGATGTGGCCGGTGAAGGGCAAGGTCATCGCCCCGTTCAGCGAATCGACGAAGGGCATCGACATCGCGGGCAAGAAGGGCGCGCCGGTCCTCGCCGCGGCGAGCGGGCGCGTGATCTACGCGGATGCGGGACTGCGCGGCTACGGCAAGCTCGTCATCATCCGCCACAACGACACGTGGCTCTCGGCCTACGCGCACAACGATGCGATCCTGGTGAAGGAGCAGCAGGAAGTGCGCAAGGGCGAGAAGATCGCCGAGATGGGCTCGACCGACGCCGACCGCGTGGAGCTGCACTTCGAGATCCGCCGCCACGGCAAGCCCGTGGATCCCGCGAGGTACCTGCCGCCGATGTAGCCTCAGGCGGCGAGCTCCGCGGCGAGGCGCGCGAGCGCCGAACCCCAGTCGCCGTCGGTAGCCTGCCGGTACAGCCGCGCGCCCGGAAACCACGGCGAGGCATCG
>JAICTR010000171.1 GCA_025936275.1 Burkholderiales bacterium | reverse complement strand
CGCGCGGTCAAGACACGTCGGCGTGAGAAGAAGAACGTCCCGCAGGGGCACGTTCACATCCAGGCCACGTTCAACAACACGATCATCACGATCACCGACCGCCAGGGCAACGCGCTGTCGTGGGCGACGTCGGGCGGCGCCGGCTTCAAGGGCTCGCGCAAGTCGACGCCTTTCGCCGCGCAGGTGGCGGCGGAATCGGCCGGCCGCGCCGCCCAGGAGCACGGCGTGAAGAACCTCGAGGTGCGCATCAAGGGCCCCGGCCCGGGACGCGAGTCCGCGGTGCGCGCGCTGAACGCGCTCGGGCTGAAGATCGTCTCCATCGCCGACGTGACGCCGGTGCCGCACAACGGCTGCCGGCCGCCGAAGCGCCGCCGGATGTGATGCACGGGGGTTGCCGCGTGGCGCGCCAACCCTCACGTAAAGAGACCAGGAGAACACCGTGGCACGCTATATCGGACCCAAATGCAAGCTCTCGCGCCGGGAAGGCACCGACCTCTTCCTGAAGAGCGCCCGGCGCTCGCTCGACACCAAGTGCAAGCTCGACTCGCGCCCGGGACAGCACGGCGCCAAGTCGACGCGCATCTCGGAGTACGGCACGCAGCTGCGTGAGAAGCAGAAGATCCGCCGCATGTACGGCGTGCTCGAGCGCCAGTTCCGCAACTACTTCGACAAGGCGATCACCAAGCGCGGCGCCACCGGCGAAGTGCTGCTGCAGATGCTGGAAAGCCGCCTGGACAACGTCGTCTACCGCATGGGCTTCGCCTCCACGCGCGCCGAAGCGCGCCAGCTCGTCTCGCACCGCGCGATCGAGGTGAATGGCAAGCCGGTGAACATCCCGTCGTACCTGCTGCGCGCCACGGACACCGTCGCCGTGCGCGAGAAGGCCCGCGCCCAGCTGCGCATCAAGTCGTCGCTGGAGCTCGCCGAGCAGAACGGCTTCCCGAGCTGGGTCGAGGTCGACGCGAAGAACTTCAAGGGCACGTTCAAGCAACTGCCCGAGCGCGCGGAGTTCGCCTCGGACGTGAACGAACAGCTGGTGGTCGAGCTTTACTCGAAGTAACGCTGGAACCCGCGGCACCCGAAGGACGCAGCACGCAGGACGCGCTCGCTTCCTCTAACGCATCTGGCAGAGGTACCCCCGAATGCAAAGCAACGCCTCGAATTTTCTGAAGCCCCGCATCATCGACGTCCAGAACCTCTCGCCCACCCACGCGAAGGTGGTGATGGAACCCTTCGAGCGCGGGTACGGCCATACGCTCGGCAACGCACTGCGCCGCATCCTCCTGTCGTCCATGCCCGGCTACGCCGCGACCGAGGTGAAGATCGCCGGCGTGCTGCACGAGTACTCCACCATCGAGGGCGTGCAGGAAGACGTGGTCGACGTGATCCTCAACCTCAAGGGCGTGGTGATGAAGCTGCACAACCGCGCCGAGGCGACCCTCAAGCTCAAGAAGGCGACGCCGGGCCCGGTCACGGCCGCCGACATCGAGCAGACCCACGACGTCGAGATCATCAACCCCGACCATGTCATCGCGCACCTCACGCAGGGCGGCAAGATCGACATGACGATCAAGATCGAGAAGGGCCGCGGCTACGTCCCGGCCACCTCGCGCCGCCAGGACGACTCGCGCTCCATCGGCTCGATCCTGCTCGACGCCTCGTTCTCGCCGGTGCGCCGCGTGAGTTACCAGGTGGAGAGCGCGCGCGTCGAGCAGCGCACCGACCTCGACCGCCTCGTGATCGACATCGAGACCAACGGCGTGATCGAGCCGGAGGAAGCGGTGCGCTATTCGGCGAGCGTGCTGGTGGACCAGCTCTCGGTGTTCGCGTCGCTGCAATCGACGAGCGAGGAGCGCCAGGAAGCCGCGCAGCCGCAGGTGGACCCGATCCTGCTGCAGCCGGTGGACGACCTCGAGCTCACGGTGCGCTCGGCCAACTGCCTCAAGGCGGAGAACATCTACTACATCGGCGACCTCATCCAGCGCACCGAGAACGAGCTGCTGAAGACGCCCAACCTCGGCCGCAAGTCGCTGAACGAGATCAAGGAAGTGCTCGCCTCGAAGGGCCTCACGCTCGGCATGAAGCTCGAGAACTGGCCGGTGGCGGGACTCACGAAATAAGGGGGGCAGACCCCGATTCACGCGCGCGCTGTTTGCCTCGGCCGCGCCATTCGACGACATCGGGGTCTGTCCCCCGCTTCGTCGCATAAGGACAACAAGGCCGTACAGGCCAAGAGAGTCGAAAGGGAACGAACATGCGTCACCGCCACGGGCTTCGCAAGCTCAACCGCACCAGCAGCCATCGCCTCGCGATGCTGCGCAACATGACCGTCTCGCTGCTCAAGCACGAGGCCATCAAGACCACGCTCCCGAAGGCGAAGGAGCTGCGCAAGGTCGCCGAGCCGATCATCACGCTCGGCAAGACCGCGACCCTTGCCAACAAGCGCCTCGCCTTCGACCGCCTGCGCGACCGCGACATGGTGGTGAAGCTCTTCGATGAGCTGGGCCCGCGCTACAAGGCGAGGAACGGCGGGTACCTGCGCATCCTCAAGTTCGGCTTCCGCCAGGGCGACAACGCGCCGATGGCGCTCGTCGAGCTGGTGGATCGCCCGGCCACCCCGTCCGAAGGCGAGCAGGGCGAAGCGAAGCCGTCCGCCCGCCGCGCGAGGAAGGAAGCCGCGGCCTGTGGAACGCCGCGGCCGCGGCGTCCGCGCTCATCGCGCACGGTTGGACATGAGGATGCAGTCGAGGGCGCGCAATCCGTCCTTGTAGTCGATCTTCTTGCCCTCGGCGTAGGTGCGCCCGTAGTACGAGATGCCCACCTCGTAGATGCGCAGCTTCCTCTTCGCGACCTTGGCCGTGATCTCCGGCTCGAACCCGAAGCGGTCCTCTTCGATCTCGATCGACTGGATGACCTCGCGCCGGAACGCCTTGTATCCGGTTTCCATGTCGGTGAGGTTGAGAGTGGTGAACATGTTCGAGAGGAGCGTCAGGAAGCCGTTGCCCATGCGGTGCCAGAAATAAAGCACGCGGTGCGGCTCCGCGCCCATGAAGCGCGAGCCGTACACGACATCGGCGCGGCCTTCGACGATCGGGGCGACGAGGCGGCCGTACTCGTTCGGGTCGTATTCCAGGTCGGCGTCCTGCACGACCACCACGTCCCCGGTGGCCGCCCCGATGCCGCTCCTCAATGCGGCGCCCTTTCCCCGGTTCCGCGGGTGCAGGATCAGGCGGTCCACGCGCCGCCCCGCCTCGCCGGCGAGGCATTCGCGAGTGCCGTCGGTGGAGCCGTCGTCCACCACGATGAGCTCCTTGTCCGGATACGGCGATGCGCGCACCGCTTCGATGAGCTGCGCGATGGTCGAGACCTCGTTGTAGCACGGGACGATCACGGAAAGCCTCATTGCCGAAGATGGGCTTCCAGCCGCCCGCGGTCGACCCGCAGAAGGGCGGCGACGGTCTCGCCCTCGACGTCCTTTCGCGTCCACACCGGATCGGTGTAATCGGCCGCAAGGCGCGCCGGCGCCGACGGGTCCGAGGCGCCCGGCCCCTCCTCGCGCACGCGAAACGCGTTGACGTAGAGATATTCGACCTGCCGGTTCGCCAGCTCCGCCGCGAAAGTCGATGCGTCCGCGGCCTGCGGCATCGCCACGCCGATGCGCCCCGAAAGGAACGCGATGTAATCGGGCAGCGACCAGGCGACGCGGGCGCCGGGCGGTGTCGTCTCGCCGATGCGGTCGAGGTCGTCCAGGATCGCGATCTCGCGATCGGTGACCGCGGTGGCGAGGGATCCCACGGAAAAGCGATAGAACTCGGCGATGGCGGCCCGCGGATGGCGTTGGCCGGCGGGCGATGGCTCGAGGGCACGTTGCGCGACGAAGGCCATCGCGGGAAGGCAAAGCACGGCCGGTGCGAAGGAAGCGAGCGTCGCGAAGCGCTCACCCCTCGTTCCGCCGCCGCCGCGGAGCGTCGCCTCGCGCAGCGCCCACGCGCCGGCGGCGAGCAGCACGGGTACGATCGGCAGCCCCAGGCGGTACATGTGCGCCGGATACGGGAACAGGAGGAGGATGCCGAGGTACGCGATCGCATAGAGCGCATCGGGCTGGGCGCGCAGCGCGCGCCATGCGATTCCCGCGAGCGCGAGCGCGCCGATGGCCGACGCGAGGATCGCCTTCGGATCGGCGGCGCCGGACCAGAAGATCACCACCGTGCGCAGCCACGAGTAGCCGAACGACCGCACGTTGTCGAGCACCACCTGCGCGAGCCAGGGCGCGCCTTGCTCGCGCAGGTTGCGCAGCATCGCCGTACCGATCGCCGCGTACGTGTCTTCGCGTCCGGCCGGCCTGAGGATGTACCAGAGCGCAAGGGCGGCGACCGGCGCGGCGAGCGCGAGCGCGGCGCGTCGTGCGCGCGGCGTATCGGACGAGCGGATCCAGCGCAGCCCCTCGGCTGCTCCGATGCCGGCAACCAGCGCGATTCCGACGGTGCGCGTGAGCATCGCCGCCGTGACGAGGAGCGACAGGAGCGCCCATCCGCGCCCATCGCCACGCTCGCCGAGCCGGCGGTGCTGCACCAGGGCGGCGAGGGAAAGGGCGAGGTAGGGAAATTCGCTCAGGATGCCCTTCAGGTTCACCCAGGCGCCCGGCAGCAGCGCGAACGCGAGCGCCGTGGCTCCGGCCATTGCGGCCGAGCCGACGATCGACCGTGCGTGCAGCGCGCAGAGGAACACGCTCGCTGCGAAGCACAGCGCGATGAGCGCGTGGCCGATGCGCAGGTCGAAGGCCCCGCCCGTGAGGCCGAGGAGCAGGGGGAAGAGCGGCGGATAGCGCTCGAGCGGGAATGCGTCGGCGACGGCCGCGCTCGCGTGGGTCCACGGGCTCAGCACCTGGCCCATGACGAGGTAGCTCACGCTGTCGTCGTAAAGCGAGGCGAGTCCCGGTTGCCAGACGAATACGAGCGCCAATGCGCCCGCGGCGAGACCGAGGCCGCCCATCGCGAGGAGGAAGCGCGGCGCACGCATCGCTACGCCACCAAAATGACGCGGTAGTCGTTCACGTTGGTGCGCGTGGGCCCGGTCACCACCAGGTCGCCCAGCGCCTCGAAGAATCCATAGCCGTCGTTCGCATCGAGCATGCGGCGCGGCGCGAGTCCCGAGGCGGCCGCGCGCGCCAGCGAATCGGGCGCGAGGATCGCGCCGGCGTTGTCCTCGCTGCCGTCGATGCCGTCGGTGTCGCACGCGAGCGCCCATGTGCCGGCCAGGCCGGCGAGGTCGAGCGCGAGCGAGAGCAGGAACTCGCTGCAGCGCCCGCCGCGCCCCTGGCCGCGCAGCGTGACCGTGGTCTCTCCGCCCGAGATCAAGGCCACCGGCGCGCGCGCCGGCTCGCCGTGAATCCGCACCTCGCGCGCGAGCGCGCCGTACACCTTTGCCACCTCCGACGCCTCGCCCGTCACGCTGTCGCCGAGCAGGAGCGGCGTGATGCCATGCCCGCGCAAGTACGCGGCCGCGGCGGCGAGGCTCGCGTGGGCGGTCGCGATCACGCGGCTTTCCGCACGAGCGAGCGACGGGTCGCCGGGCTTCGGGGTTTCGGGCTCCTCGCCGCGCGCCCCGCGCGCGAGGCGCGCGGCCACGCCGGGCGGCGCATCGACGCGAAAACGCTCGAGCACCTCGATCGCATCGGCGAACGTCGTCGGATCGGCGGTGCACGGCCCGGAGGCGACGTGCGTCGGATCGTCGCCCGTCACGTCCGAGATCACCAGCGCGAGCACCTGCGCGCGCGTGGCGGCGGCGAGCCGCCCGCCCTGGATCGCGGAGAGGTGCTTCCTCACCGTGTTCATGTCCTGGATCGGCGCGCCGCTCGCGAGCAGCATGCGCGTCACGGCCTTCAGCTCCGCCATCGGCACGCCGGGCGCGGGGAGCGAGAGCAGCGCCGAGCCGCCGCCCGACACCAGCACCAGCAGCAGGTCGTCCTCGCCGAGGGCGCGTGCGAGCCCGAGCGTTTCGCGCGCCGCCGCCTCGCCATGCTCGTCGGGCACCGGATGCCCCGCCTCGACCACGCGGATGCGGCGCGTGGGAACGCCGTGGCCGTGGCGCGTGATCACCACGCCTTCGAGCGGCGCATCGGCCGGCCAATGGGTCTCCACCGCGAGCGCCATGGCGGCGGCCGCCTTGCCGGCGCCCACCACGCACGTGCGCCCGCGCGGCGGCTTGGGCAGGTGCGGCGGCACGATGCGCAGCGGATCGGCCGCGGCGAGCGCCGCGTGGAAGCTTTCCGCCAGCAGCTCCCGCGGCGCCATGTCAGCCCGAAGCCGTCTTGCGCGGCGGCATGGGCTCGAGCACCGGGCGCAGGAACCGCCCGGTGAAGCTTTCCTCGGCCTGCGCCACCTGCTCCGGCGTTCCCTGCGCGATGACGCGTCCGCCGCCCGCGCCCCCCTCGGGGCCGAGGTCGATCACCCAGTCGGCGGTCTTGATCACGTCGAGGTTGTGCTCGATCACCACCACCGTGTTGCCGTGGTCGCGCAGGCGATGCAGCACCTTGAGGAGCAGGTCGATGTCGTGGAAGTGGAGCCCCGTGGTCGGCTCGTCGAGGATGAAGAGCGTGCGGCCGGTATCGCGCTTGGAGAGCTCGAGCGAAAGCTTCACGCGTTGCGCCT
>JAICTR010000502.1 GCA_025936275.1 Burkholderiales bacterium | reverse complement strand
TGGGACGCGATCATCGTGCCCGCCGGCGTCAAGGAGCGCCTGCTCGGCCAGGCGCTGCTCACGCTGAAGCACGGCCGCAAGCTCGCGCAGCTCGCGGGCCTGCCGCACGGCCTGATCGTGCTCGCCGGGCCGCCCGGCACCGGCAAGACGACCCTGGCGCGCGGCCTGGCGCAGGTCGCTTCGCTCGCCCTCGCCAAGGAGGGCGCGACGACGCTGGTCGAGGTGAACCCGCACGCCTTCCCGAGCGACATGCTCGGCGAGAGCCAGCGGACCATCATGCGGCTGCTCTCCGAGACCATTCCCGAGCTCGCCGATCGCGCTCTCGAGGATCTTCGCGATGGTGTCGCGGTCGGGCAGGGCGAACTTCATCACCAGGTCGGCGCGCGAGAGGAACGCCTCGTCCACCGCCTCGATGAAGTTGGTGGTGGCGACGAAGAGCACCGCGGGGAGCTTCCTCGCGATCTCGTCCACGCCGAGCAGCACCGCGTCGGTCGCGCGATGCACGTCCACCGGGTTCGCCTCGAAGGAGGCGGCCGAGCGGCGCACGGCGAAGCTTTCCACCTCGTCGATCAGCACCACGGTGTAGGGCCGGCGCGCGGCGATCTCGGGAATCGTCTCGGTCAGCAGCCGCGTGACGTTGCGCTGGCTCTCGCCCAGCATGTCGCTCGGGAATGCGTGCGGGTTGACCTCCACCAGTGTCGTCGCGCCCTCTCGCGCGAGCGCGAGCGCCGCCACCTGGGCGAGCCCGCGTGCCATGGTGGTCTTGCCGGTGCCCGGCGGTCCCGCGAGCACGATGAGCCCGTGCGGCAACCCGGCGAGCATCGAGAGCTTGCGTCCGTGCTTGAGGACCAGCAGCGCCTGCGCCAGCAGCCGCTCCTTCACCTCGCGCGGCACCACGATCGCGTCCCAGTCCTTGTCGTGGTGCTCCGCGGGGAGCACGTGCATCGAGAGGACGCCGGGGGGCAGGGCGGTGCGCGCGCGGTCCATGCGATGCGAGCTCAGTCGGCCGGCCGCTCGTCGTCGGGCCACTGGATCTGCGACAGCTCCTGCGTCGAGAGCAGCGTATCCTCCGCCTCCTCGAAGAGCACCATCGGATCCATCAGCGCGCGCATCGTCTCGAGGATCGAATCGAACATGTGCACGCGCACCAGGCGGCACTGGTTCTTCGGATCGTCGTTGAAGTGCTGGTGCCAGAGGAAGTGGTCGACGATGATGAGGTCGCCCTTCTTCCAGCGGTGGTGCTCGCCCTTGTCGGGCGCCGTGCCCATGAAGGAGTGGCCGTAGCCCTCGACCACGTAGAGCCACGCCTCGCCCGGATGGCGGTGCAGCGACTGGGTCTTGCCGGGCGCGAACTGGATCATCACCTGCGTGAGGCCCGAGGCCTCGTTGCCGATGGCGCGGTCGTTGAGGAATTTCGTGCGCGTGCCGCGCGGCGTGGCGAGGATCTCCTGCTCGTCGTAGGGCGTGTGGATGCGCCCGCTGCGGCGCTTCTTCGTTTCCGTTTCCAGCCGGCGCAGGCGCCGCGCGTACGGATCGTCGCCGGCAATGCCGCGCGAGAACGCGGGGCGCGGCGGAAGCGACGCGAAAGGCTCGTGGCCGCGATCCTCGATCAAGCTCATGCCGAGCGTGTTCAGCGTCGGCTCCGAGGAGTAGCTCATGAAGCGGCCGGGCTTCGTGCCGTCGTTGCCGTGGCGGTGCCAGCTCCACGCGGGAATGTGGATCGCATCCCACGCCTTCCAGTCGTAGCGCACGCCGTCCACCTCGGTCCAGCCCGAGCCCTCGACCATGAAGAGGATCGCGTCCCACGAATGGCGATGGATGGTGGTGGTCGTGCCGGGATCCACCTCGTGCACCCAGGCATCGAGCGAGCGCGTGGGGCGATCGCCGTCCCAGCCC
>JAICTR010000142.1 GCA_025936275.1 Burkholderiales bacterium | reverse complement strand
GGGATCTCGCTCACGTTGATGATGGCCGGGTCCTGGCGCATGAGCGAGCGCTCGCGGGCCGCGAAGGTCACCTCGAGGTCGGGCTGCACCTGCATCTGGTTGAAGCGCGCGTCGATCATCTCGATCGGGTCCTCGATGGTGCAGACGTTCACCTCAGGGGTCGCGAGCTGCTTCAACGTGGTGTAGAGCGTGGTGGTCTTGCCCGACCCGGTGGGACCGGTCACGAGGAGGATCCCGCCCGGCTCGCGGATGAGCTTCTGCCAGATCTCGTGCTCGTCCTGCGTGAAGCCCAGGTCCTTGAAGTCGCGCATCAGCACTTCGGGATCGAAGATGCGCATCACCAGCTTCTCGCCGTGCGCGGTGGGAAGCGAGGAGAGGCGCAGCTCGATCTCCTCGCCGTCCGGCATGCGCGTCTTGATGCGCCCGTCCTGCGGCCGGCGCTTCTCGACCACGTCCATGCGCGCGAGGATCTTGATGCGCGAGACCATCGCCACCATCACCGGGTAGGGCACCTGGTAGATCTGGTGCAGCACGCCGTCGATGCGGAAGCGCAGCACGCCGACCTCGCGCCGCGGCTCGAGGTGGATGTCGCTCGCGCGCTGGTCGAAGGCGTACTGCCACAGCCAGTCGACGAGGTGCACGATGTGGTGGTCGTTCGCGTCGAGCGTGCGCCCCGCCTTGCCGAGCTCCACCAGCTGCTCGAGGTTGCTGATGTTCGCGCCCTGCGGCACGCCGGAGGCCTCGGCGCGCTTCATGCTTTTCGCGAGGTTGAAGAACTCGCCGTGGTAGCGCTCGATGTCGAGGGGATTGGCGAAGACGCGCTTGATCTTCAGCCGCAGCATCTCGGAGAGCTCGGCCTCCCAGCTCGAAAGCAGCGGCTCGCCGGTGGCGATCGTCACCTCGCGGCCGCTTACTTCCACCGGCAGGATCGCGCGGCGCTGCGCGTACTCCGAGGACATCACCGCGGTCACCGCCTTGAGGTCGATCTTCAGCGGATCGATGTGGTAGAACGGGATGCCGAGCCGTCCCGCGAGCCACTCGGTGACGACATCCGCGGTGAGGGCGGCGTGCGGCGGTTTCAACGAGCGCCAGCGCGCTTCCGAAATGACGACCACCGGATGACGGCTTCCGCCGCGCATGAAACGCGCGTCCTGCTGCAGTTTCGTCGCGGCCTCGGCGGCGACCAGGCCGTCCTCCACCATCCAGTCGAGCACCTCGCGAAGCTGGAGCTTGCGATCGACGCGGTTGCCCGGAGTGACGGCGGCCATGGCAAAGGATTATGGGGGAAAATCGGGGTCAGGCCGCATTTTCCCACCCCGCGAGCTCCCTCGCGTCGTCCACCGTATTCGCCTGCGACGGCGCCTTGTCCTTGCGCATGCGAAGCATCCGCGGGAAGCGCACCGCGATGCCCGACTTGTGGCGCTTCGAGCGCTGGATCGCCTCGAAGCCGAGCTCGAAGACCAGCTCCGGCTTCACCACGCGCACCGGGCCGAAGCGCTCGAGCGTGTTGGCGCGGATGAATGCGTCCACCTCGCGGATCTCGGCGTCGTCCAGGCCCGAGTACGCCTTCGCGAACGGCACCAGCTCGCCGCCGTTCCAGAGGCCGAACGTGTAGTCGGTGTAGAGGCTCGCGCGCTTGCCGTGGCCCTTCTGCGCGTAGATCAGCACCGCGTCGAGCGTGTACGGCTCGATCTTCCACTTCCACCAGTCGCCGCGCGGCCGACCGACGCCGTAGGGCGACGACGCGCGCTTGAGCATCAGGCCCTCGGTGCCGTGCTCGCGGCTTTGCGCGCGCGCGAGCGCGAGCCCTTCCCAGGTGGCCGCAGGCAGGGGTGAGGTCGCGCGGAAGCGCGTGCCGCCGGCGATCGCGTGGAGCATGTCGAGCAGGCGCTGCCGGCGCTCGGTGAGCGGACGCACGCGCCAGTCCTCGTCCTCCCACTCGAGCAAGTCGAAGGCGAGGAAGATCACCGGCGCCTCGGCCATGACCTTCGCACCGGGGTTCTTGCGGTTGAGGCGCTTCTGCAGCGCCGCGAACGGCATCACGCGATCGTCCCGCCAGGCGAGGATCTCGCCATCGATCACGCAATGCGGCAGGCGCTGCGCGTCGGCCATCAGCTCGGGGAACTGCCCGGCGATGGGCTCGTTGCCGCGCGACCAGAGCGCCGTCGCCTCGCCGCGGCGGATCAACTGCGCGCGGATGCCGTCCCACTTCCATTCGGCGAGCCACGCGTCGCGCTCGCCGAGCGCTTGCGGATCGCCCTCGAGCGGGTGGGCGAGGAAGAAGGGATAAGGTCCCGCGCGGTCGGCCTCGGCATGGACGTCGTCGACGAGCGACTTCCAGAATGCCGCGCTGGGCGACCATTCGCCGGCGAGCCGGTGCGCGACCACGTTCGACTCCACGCCGAAGGCCTGCGCGATCGCGCGCATCACGAGGAGCGCCGAGACGCCCACGCGGAAGTTGCCGGTGATGAGCTTCATGAAGACGAAGCGCGCCGTGCCGCCGAGCTGGTCCCAGTAGCCGAGGAGCCGCGCCTTCTGCTCCGCTTCGGAAAGCTCGCGCAGCGGCAGGAGGCGCGACTCGATCCACTCGTGGAGCGCGAGGTCGCTCGCGTGCGCGGGCGGCGGCAGCACCAGCGCGATCGTCTCCGCGAGGTCGCCCACGTTATCGAAGCATTCCTCGAAGAGCCACAGCGGAATGCCGGCCGCTTCCGCGGCCCACAGGTGCAGCCGCTTGCTCGGCACCGCCTGGCGCGGACGATGGCCGGTGAGGAACCACGCGGCCCACGCCGCGTCCTCGGCATGCGCCTCGCGGAAGTACGCCGCCAGCGCGTCGGTCTTCACGCGCGTGCGCGTGCTCGCATCGAGCGCCTCGAAGAGCGCGGCGAAGCGCTTCATGCCTCGGCGCCCGGCTCGCCCTCGAAGCGCGTCTGCATCGCGGCGGCCTCGTATCCGCGCTCGGCGAGCCATTGCACGAGCGGCGCGGTGTAGCCGTGCGTGACGAGGACGCGCCGCGCGCCGGTCGCCTCGATCGCGCGGTTGAGGCCCGGCCAGTCGGCGTGGTCGGAGAGCACGAAGCCCTGGTCCACGGCGAGGCGCCGGCGCTGGCCGCGCACCGCCATCCAGCCCGAGGCGAAGGCGTCGGAGTAATCGCCGAAGCGCTTGAGCCACGGGCTGCCCTGCGCCGAGGGCGGCGCGACCACCAGCGCGCGCGAGACGTCGAAGCCCTTCTCCAGCTCGATCGCGAGCTTCGTTTCGGGAAGCGCCACGCCGGACTCCCGATAGGCGGCGTTCATCGCATCGACCGCGCCGTGCACGAGGATCGGACCGATGGATGCGTCGAGGCCAGCGAGGATGCGCTGCGCCTTCCCGAACGCGTAGGCGAAGAGCACGCTCGCGCGCTTCTCCTCGGCGTTCGCGCGCCACCACGCCTCGATCGATGCGGCGACGCTCGCGGGCGCGCCCCAGCGGTAGATCGGCAGTCCGAAGGTCGACTCGGTGATGAAGGTCTCGCAGGCGAGCGGCTCGAACGGTGCGCAGGTGGGATCGGGCTCGAGCTTGTAGTCGCCGGAGACGACCCAGGTCTCGCCGCGGGATTCGATGCGCACCTGGGCGCTTCCCAGCACATGGCCCGCGGGATGCAGCGAGATGCGCGTGCCGTTCATGTCGATGGGCTCGCCGTACGGCACGGCCTGGATGGACGCGCCCTCGCCCAACCGCGCGCGCAGCACCGCCAAGCCCGGCGCCGCGCACAGGTAATGCGCGCTGCCCGGCCGCGCATGGTCGCCGTGCGCGTGCGTGATCACCGCCCGCTCCACCGGCTGCCACGGATCGATGTGGAAGCCGCCCGCGGCGCAGTAGAGCCCGCGGGCGGTGGATTCGATGAGCTGCGTCATGCGCTTTCGACGGCTATCGCGCGCTGGAATTCAGTTTGGGTGAAGCTGAAACACGGAGACCACGGAGAGCACGGAGGACACGGAGAAAACCAAAGGCGAGGCGGTCAAGATCATCGAGCATGGCCGCATTTCCGGACGCCTTTCAACTTATCTTGCCTTCCTCCGTGTCCTCCGTGCTCTCCGTGGTCTCCGTGTTTCGATTCGCGGGAAAGCGCAGCGTAAAGCTCAGGTTCCGGCGAGAGGCTTCTCGGGATCGTCCCAGCTCTTCGGGTCCTCGAGCGGCTCCATGTGCGTGAGCACCTCGACGTGCGGGAGCCGCGCGCGGATGTCGTTCTCCAGGCGCTCGACGAGATCGTGGCCTTCCTGGATCGTCATGCCGCCGGGGAGCAGCACGTGCACGTCGACGAAGCTCTTGGCGCCGGCCATGCGCGTGCGCAGCGCGTGGTAGTCGCCGCCCTGGTGGCGCAGCTCCTCGAGCACCGCGACGATCGCATCGCGATCCGCTTCGGGCACGGCGCGATCCATGAGGCCCTCGAACGAGCGCGCCATGAGGTGCCAGCCGGTCCAGAGGATCTGGATCGCGACCGCGAGTGCCACGATCGCATCGAGGCGCAGCCACCCGCTCCATTGCACGAGGAGGACGCCGATGAGGACGCCGGCCGTGGTCCACACGTCGGTGAGGAGATGCCTGGCATCGGCTTCGAGCGTGATCGAGCGATGCGCGCGCGCCGCGCCCAGCATCACCCAGGCGCACCAGACGTTCGCGAGCGCGGCGAGCACCGAGAGCCCGAGCCCGAGGCTCACCTGCTCGATCGGCTGCGGATGCATGAGCCGCGGGATCGCGCTCCACACGATGCCGCCCGCGGCGACGAAGATGAGCGCCCCTTCGATGCCGCTCGAGAAGTACTGCGCCTTCTCGTGCCCGAAGTTGTGCTCGCGGTCGGGTGCGGCCTGCGCGTAGGTGAGCACCGCGAGCGCCACCAGCGCCGCGGCGATGTTCACCAGCGCCTCGACCGCATCCGAGAGCAGCCCCACCGATCCGGTGAGGTAATACGCCATGAACTTGAGGATGATCGTGACGATCGAGGTGGCGAGCGAGAGCCACGCGTAGAAGGTCGGGCCGCGCATCTTCATGCGGGCCTGCGCCGCGGCGCGCGGGGCAGGCCCGCGATGAGCCGCGCGCCCTCCTCGACCACGAAGCGCTCGAAGGCGCCGGCGATGCGCGGCAACGTGCGCTCGCGGCGATGCACGACGTACCACTGGCGCATGAAGGGAAAGCCTTTCACCGGGACGATGGCAAGCCGCGCGAGCGCGAGCTCCTGCTGCACCGCATGGCCGGAGAGGAATCCTAACCCGAAGCCCGCCGCGACCGCCTGCTTGATGGTCTCGTTGCTCGCGATCTCCATCTCGATCCGCGGCACGACGCCCGATTCCGAGAACGCCTGGTCCATGGCGAGCCGCGTCGCGGAGCCGGGCTCGCGCGAGATGAGCGGCTCGCGCGCCGCGACCTCGAGCGCCACGCTGCGGCGCCTCGCGAGGGGATGTTCCGGCGCCGCGACGATCACGTGCGGGTGCGGTGCGAACGGGCGCGCGGCGAACTCGCGCTGCGTCGGCGCATGGCTCATCACCGCGAGGTCGATCTCGTGGGCGGCGAGACGCTCGAGGAGCCCATCGCGGTTGCCCACGGTGATGCGCGAACGGATGCGCGGATGGCGCGCGCGAAACGCCGCGATGAGCCACGGCAGGAAGTAATCGCCGGCGTTGATCACCGCGACGTCGAGGAGGCCCTGCTCGAGGGAGCCCAGCCCGGCGATGGCCTCTTCGGCGGCGCGGATGTGGCCGAGGATCTCGCGCGCGTGCGCGAGGACCTCCTCGCCCGCCTGCGTGAGCTTGAGGCCGCGCCCGATTCGCTCGAAGAGCGGCGCGTGGGCGTGGCCCTCGAGCTGGCGGATCTGGATCGAGACCGCGGGCGGCGTGAGGTGCAGCTCGCCGGCGGCGCGCGTGAGCGACAGGTGGCGCGCGGCGCTTTCGAAGACGCGCAGCTGCCGGAGGGTCGCGTTCTTCATTAAACGATCGCTTAACGGAATCGTAAATCTATTTTACTTCCGTTTAATCGAGCCGGGGACTAGGCTGGATCCATGACCGCCGATCGCCACTCCATCAACCGCGCCTTCCGCGAGCTGGGCCTGCGCTTCCAGTGGGACGAGCGCGATTGGGCGGTGCTCTGCGCGATGCCCGACGTGCGCTCGCAGCTCGGCTACTGGCTGCCGCGCCACCAGCCGCACCTCCTCTCGGTCTACGACGCCGATTTCCTCGGCCAGCTCGTCGAGCAACGCATCGCCTCGCCCTCCGGCGACGTCGGCCTCGAAGCGCACTGCTAGGAAATCGGGGACAGACCCCGTTTTCCGTTAGGCGGAAAACGGGGTCTGTCCCCGATTTTCGCTAGGCCAGCTCCTTGCGCGCGCGGAAGTGCTCGAGCGCCTCGGGATTGGCGAGCGCCTCGACGTTCTTCACCGGCTGGCCGTGGACCACCGCGCGCACGGCGAGCTCGACGATCTTGTTGCTCTTGGTGCGCGGGATGTCGGGCACCGCGAGGATCACCGCGGGCACGTGGCGCGGCGTGGTGTTGTCGCGGATCACGGCCTTGATCTTCTTCACGAGCGCGTCGTCCAGCGCCACGCCCTCGCGCAGCCGCACGAAGAGCACGACGCGCACGTCCTTCTGCCAGTCCTGGCCGATGACGATGGATTCGAGCACCTCGTCGAGCTTCTCCACCTGGCGGTAGATCTCCGCCGTGCCGATGCGCACGCCGCCGGGATTCAGCACTGCGTCGGAGCGCCCGTAGATCACCATCCCGCCGTGGCGGGTGAGCTCGCACCAGTCGCCGTGGCGCCAGACGCCGGGATATTTCTCGTAATAGGCCGCGCGGTACTTCGCGCCCGTGGGATCGTTCCAGAACCCGAGCGGCATGGTGGGAAACGGCGCCGTGCACACGAGCTCGCCCTTCTCGCCCGGGGGGAGCGAACGCCCGGCGTCGTCGAACACCTCGACCTTCATCGCGAGCATGCGGCACTGCAGCTCGCCGCGCCACACCGGAAGGATCGGACAGCCGCCGGCAAAGCACGCGACGAGGTCCGTGCCGCCGCTGATGGAAGACAGGCACAGGTCCTTCTTCACGTGCGCGTACACGTAATCGAAGCCCTCGGGCGCGAGCGGCGAGCCGGTGGAGAACATCGTGCGGAGCGCCGGGAGCTCGTGCGTGCGCATCGGGTCGAGCCCGACCTTCGCCGCCGAATCGAGGAACTTCGCCGAGGTGCCGAAGTGCGTCATGCGCTCGGCCTGCGCGAGATCGAAGAGCACGGTGCCGCG
>JAICTR010000494.1 GCA_025936275.1 Burkholderiales bacterium | reverse complement strand
CGGGAACCGTGCTCGGCTTCGACTTCGGCGAGCGGCGCATCGGCGTCGCGGTGGGAGAGCCGGCGGTCGGCATCGCGAGTCCGCTCGAGGCCATCGACGCGGTTGCGAACGAGGCGCGCTTTCGCCGCATCGACGCGCTCGTCGCCGAATGGAAGCCGGCGCAGCTCGTGGTGGGACGCCCGCGGCATGCCGACGGCAGCCCGCACGCGATCGCGAGGCTCGCGGAGAAATTCGCGCGGCGCCTGGCGGCGCGCCACGCGCTGCCGGTGGCGTTCGTCGACGAGACGCTTTCCTCGGCCGAAGCCGGCTCGCGCCTGCGCGAGGCGCGCACGCGCGGCGCGCGTCCCGGCGACCTCGATGCGCTCGCCGCCGCGGTGATCCTGCAGGCCTATCTCGACGATCCCGGATCCCATGAGCGCCTCGCCGCCTGACGCCGAGGCGCTCCTCGCCGCGCTCGCCGCGCAGATGCGCGGGCGCCTCGCGCCCGACGCGGCGTTGGTGGGCATCTACACGGGCGGCGTGTGGGTCGCCGAGCGACTGCATCGCGCGCTGGGCCTCGCGCCCGCGCTCGGCACGCTCGCGGTGACGCTGCACCGCGACGATTTCGGCCGCATCGGCCTGCACCGCGAGGCGCGCCGCAGCCTGATCCCGTTTCCCGTCGACGGCCGCGAGGTGGTGCTGGTCGACGACGTGCTCTTCACCGGGCGCACCATCCGCGCGGCGCTGAACGAGCTCTTCGACTTCGGGCGCCCGCGCGCGGTGCGCCTCGCCGTGCTCGCCGATCGCGGCGGGCGCGAGCTTCCGGTCGCCGCGGACTTCGTGGGCGCGCGCGTGGACGTCGCGCCCGACGAGGAGCTGGTGCTCTCCAACGATGACGGCGCGCTGCGCCTCGCCGCGCGCAAGAGGCCCGCATGATCCCCGGCGGCGAGTCGGTGCAGCTCGGGCGCGATGGCCGCCTTCGCCACCTCCTCACCACCGAAGGCCTGCCCGCCGAGATCGTGCTGCGCATCCTCGATACGGCGGAGCAGTTCGTGCCGGTGAGCGAGCGCGAGGTGAAGAAGGTGCCGCTCCTGCGCGGCAAGTCGATCTTCAACGTGTTCTTCGAGAACTCGACGCGCACGCGCACCACGTTCGAGATCGCCGCGAAGCGCCTCTCGGCGGACGTGATCAACCTCAACATCGGCGCCTCCTCGACGGCGAAGGGCGAGACGCTCCTCGACACCGTGTACAACCTGCAGGCGATGGATGCGGACATGTTCGTGGTGCGCCACGCGCAGTCGGGCGCCGCGCACCTCATCGCGCGCCACGTGAAGCCGGGCGTGGCGGTGATCAACGCGGGCGACGGGCGCCACGCGCACCCGACGCAGGGCCTGCTCGACATGTTCACGATCCGCCACTACAAGAAGGATTTCTCGGCGCTCAGCGTGGCGATCGTGGGCGACGTGCTGCACTCGCGCGTCGCGCGCTCGCAGATCTTCGCGCTGAAGACGCTCGGCGTGCCGGACCTGCGCGTGGTGGGACCCGCGACGCTGATCCCGGCGGATGCGGAGCGCCTCGGCGTGCGCGTCTTCCACGACATGCAGGAAGGCATCCGCGGCTGCGACGTGGTGATCATGCTGAGGCTGCAGAACGAGCGCATGAACGGCGCGCTGCTGCCCTCGGCGGGCGAGTTCTTCAAATGCTACGGGCTCACCGCCGAGAAGCTCGCACGCGCCAAGCCCGACGCGATCGTGATGCATCCCGGCCCCATGAACCGCGGCGTGGAGATCGATTCGCCGGTCGCCGACGGGCGCCAGAGCGTGATCCTGCCGCAGGTGACCTTCGGCATCGCGGTGCGCATGGCGGTGATGTCGATGCTGGGATCTCCCTCATGAACATCGAGATCCGCGGCGCGCGTGTGGTGGACCCGGCGAGCGGGCGCGACGAGGCCGCGTCGCTCT
>JAICTR010000428.1 GCA_025936275.1 Burkholderiales bacterium | reverse complement strand
CATCGCCGCCCGGCGGGCAGCGGTCGATGTCCGCTTCGCCCGCCGCGATCGCCTCCGCGTAGGGGCGGCAGCCGTCGTAGCCGCACTTCGTGCATTGCGTCTGCGGGAGGAGCGCATCGATGCGCTGGGCGAGCTCGGCGTTCATGGCGTGGTGGCGGCGAAGGGGCCAGTGTAGGCGAGTCCCGCTTCGGCCGCGATGCCCCGATGGGACACGGCGCCATGCCACAGCAGGAGTCCTTCGCGCAGCGCCGCATCCGAGGCGAGCGCCGCTTCGATCCCCATGCCGGCGAGCGTGCGCACGAAGGGCAGCACCGCTTCGGCGAGGGCCGCCGCGGCTGCGACCGGATCGGCGGCCGGGATGTTCGCGACGCAGTAGTGGATCACGCCTTCCGCGACGAAGGTGGGCGCATCGTGCGTGGTCGGGCGCGAGGTTTCGGCGACGCCGCCCGCGTCGATGGAGACATCCACGATCACGGCGCCGCGCCGCATGCGCGCCACGAGCGAGCGCGGCAGGAGCTTCGGCGTCGGCGTGCCGGGGATGAACACCGCGCCCACGACGACGTCGGCCTCGAGCGCGCGGCGCTCGATCTCTTCGGCGGTCGCGAGCGCGCAATCGGCCGCCTCGCCCAGCGCGCGCCGCGCGGCATCGCGCGAGGCGGGCGTGCGCGTGAGGACGCAGACGCTTGCACCGCGCGCCAGCGCCGCCTTCGCCGCGGCCATCCCCGCGTGGCCCGCGCCCAGCACCAGCACGTTCGCGGGACGCTCGCCGCGAAGCGCTTGCGCGCGCTCGATCGCCATGCGTCCCGCGATCACCGACATCGGCGCGAGGAGCGGGAAGCCGCCGCGCGCGTCGCGCACCAGCTCGAAGGCGATGGCGCTCGCACGGCGTGCGGCGAGCGCGCGCGTCATGTCGGGCTCGCCGGCGAGGTGCTGGAAGCCGAAGAGGAGGGGACCTTCGGTGACGAGGGCGAGCTCGGCCGGCTGCACTTCCTTCACTTTCACGACGAGCTGCGCGGACCATGCTTCTTCGCGGTCGACGAGATGCGCGCCTGCCGCCGCGTACTCGGCGTCGGCGACTCCGATGCCCGCGCCCGCGCCGTGCTCCACCGCGACCGGGTGGCCCTCGCGGATGAGCGAAGCGACCTCGCGCGGGCCGAGGATCACGCGCCGCTCGCCCGCCTTGCTCTCGCGCGGAATGCCGATCCTCATCGCCGCATCACGCGCTCGCGGCGCTCGCGGCGGCGGCTTGCGGATGCACGCCGCGCAGCGCGCGCCGCACCTCGGCGACCAGCGCCGGCCCGCGATAGACGAAGCCGGTGTAGACCTGCACGAGGCTGGCACCCGCCTCGACCTTGGCGCGCGCCTCGGGGCCCGAGGAGACGCCGCCCACACCGATCAACGGCACGCGGCCTGCGAGCGCGGCGGCGAAGCGGCGCAGCACGCGCGTCGCGGGAACGAAGAGCGGCTGCCCGCTGAGTCCGCCCGCCTCGGCGCCGTGGCGATGGGAAACCACCGCGTCGCGGGCGACCGTGGTGTTGGTGGCGATGAGCCCGTCGATGCGATGCGCCACGGCCAGTGCGGCGATCGACTCGATCTGCGCGTCGTCGAGATCCGGCGCCACTTTCACCAGCAGCGGCTTGGTCGCGCCATGGCGCGTGGCCAGCGCGTCGCGCCGCGCCATCAGTTGCGCGAGCAGGTCGCCCAGCCGTTCGCTCGATTGCAGGTCGCGCAGATCCTTGGTGTTGGGCGACGAGACGTTCACCGTGACATAGCTCGCGCGCGAGTACACCGCCTCCAGGCACGCGAGGTAATCGTCCGCGGCGCGATCGAGCGGCGTATCGAAGTTCTTGCCGATGTTGATGCCCAGGATGCCGCGAAAGCGCGCGCCCTCGACGTTGCGCAGCAGCCGCTCGACGCCGAGGTTGTTGAAGCCGAGCCGGTTGATGAGCGCCCCGTGCGCCTCGAGGCGGAAGAGGCGCGGGCGTGGATTGCCGGGCTGCGGGCGGGGCGTGACGGTGCCCACCTCGATGAAACCGAAGCCGAGGGCGGCCAGCGCATCGACGTACTCGCCGTTCTTGTCGAGCCCGGCGGCGAGACCCACCGGGTTGGGAAAGTCGAGGCCCATCACGCGCCGCGCTTCGCCATCGCCTTCTCCCGCGCCGCAGCCGAGCCACGTGGCGCCGGGGCCGAGGGCGGCGAGCGACTTCAGCGCGAGATCGTGGGCGAGCTCGGGATCGAGGCGGAAGAGGGCGGCCCTCGCCAGGGGGTAGATCATGGAATCCGCGTGGTCGCGATCGCCGGCATCAGGGATTGCCGCCGGGCGCGGGAACGGCCCTCACGCGATCCGCTTCCACTCGCCGCGCACCAAGCCCTCGATGGGACGGAACTGGTTCTTGTAGCTCATCTTGCGGCTCTGCCCGATCCAGTAGCCGAGGTAGACGTAGGCGAGCCCGCGGCGGCGCGCCTCCTCGACCTGCCAGAGGATGTTGTAGGTGCCCAAGCTCGCCTTCGGGACGAGGGGATCGAAGAACGTGTACACCGAGGAAAGGCCGTCCGAAAGCTCGTCGACGATCGACACCATGCGCAGCTCCCCGCCCTGGCGGAATTCGATGAGGCGCGTCGCCACGTTGGACTGCAGCAGGAAGTGCGCGT
>JAICTR010000152.1 GCA_025936275.1 Burkholderiales bacterium | reverse complement strand
TTCATAAAGGGGACAGTCCCCTTTTTCCGTAAGAGCGAACACCGTTCCGCCTAAGGGGAAAAGGGGACTGTCCCCATTTTCTCATTCCGCGTCGGGTTGGAGGTCGGGGCGCGCGCGGTCGAAGGCGGGAAGGGCGCGGCATGCCGCGTCGATCGCGGCGATGCGCGGCCAGGGCCCGAGGTCGAGCTTCACGCGGCGCGCGTTCGCGACCTGCGGCACGAGGCACACGTCGGCGAGCGTCGGCGCATCGCCGAAGCAGAAGCGCGCTGCCGCGCGCGAGGCGAGCTGCGCCTCGATCGCATCGAACCCCTCGCGGATCCAGTGCGCGTACCAGGCGTCGCGTGCCGCCGCGTCGAGGCCGAGCTTGCCCTCGAGGTATTGCAGCACGCGCAGGTTGTCGAGCGGATGGATGTCGCAGGCGATGGCGAGCGCGATCGAGCGCACCCACGCGCGGTCCTCGGCGCCCGGCGGCAAGAGCGGCGGCAGCGGATGGCGCTCCTCGAGGTACTCGATGATCGCGAGCGACTGCGGCATGCGCCGGTCGCCCACTACCAACGTGGGCACGAGCCCCTGCGGATTCACCTCGCGATAGTCCGCGGCGCGCTGCTCGCCGCGGCGCAGGTGGATCGCGCGCTGCTCGGCTTGCAGGCCCTTCAGGTTCAACGCGATGCGCACGCGGTACGCGGCCGAGGAGCGCCAGTAATCGTAGAGAAGCATGGTCCGCGCATCATATCCTCTCTATACTGGAATCCATGAGCCGCATCGTCCTGCCGGCGCGCGCCGCGATTCCGGATCGCGCGGCGATCGCCCAGCGCCTCGCCGCCGCGCCGCGGCTCGAGGAGCTCCTCACCGCCGACGACGTGGAGCGCCAGCAACTCCTCGCCGCCGCGCCGCCCAAGCCCGCCGCCGTGCTGCTTCTCGTGGTGAACCACGCGGAGCCCGCCGTCGTCTTCACCCAGCGCACCACGCACCTTCCCGACCACGCGGGGCAGATCAGCTTTCCCGGCGGGCGCTGCGATGCCGAGGATTGCTCGCCGGAAGAAACCGCGCTGCGCGAAGCGTACGAGGAGATCGGCCTCGATCCTTCGCGCGTGCAGGTGCTGGGCCGGCTTCCCGACTACCGCACCTCGACCGGATACAAGGTGACGCCCGTCGTGGGCTGGGCCGAGCCGCCGCTCGAATACCATCCCGATCCGCACGAGGTGGACGACATCTTCGAAGTGCCGCTCGCCTTCCTGCTCGACACGCACAACCATCGCCAGGAGAGCGCGTTCCACAACGGGCGGCTGCGCAAGTACTGGGCGATGCCCTTCGGCGAGCGCTTCATCTGGGGCGCCACCGCCGGGATGCTCGTGACCTTCCAGCGCATCCTGGCCCCCGGAGCCCCCGCTTGACATAGAACGAACGGTCGTTCTATTCTGGGCGCCATGGCTTCCACCCCCGCCGCCGCCAAGCGCCGCGAGCCCCGCCCGGGCAAGGGCGAGATCACGCGCGCGCAGATCGTGGGCGCCGCGGTGGAGCAGGCGAGCGCCGCGGGGTTCGAATCGCTCACCATCGGAACCCTCGCCGGGCGCACCGGACTCTCCAAGAGCGGGCTCTTCGCGCACTTCGGCTCGCGCCTCGAGCTGCAGAAGGCGGCGCTCGACGAAGCGGCGCGCCAGTTCGCCGAGCAGGTGTTCCTCCCGGCGCTGAAGGCCCCGCGCGGCGTGAAGCGCCTGCGCGCGCTCTTCGAGAACTGGATCTCCTGGCCGAAGCGCGCCCAGCTCCCGGGCGGCTGCCCGATCGATGCCGCCACGCACGAATACGACCACCAGCCGGGCCCGATGCGCGATGCGATCGTCGATCGCCAGAAGAACCTCGACCGGGAGCTGCGCAAGGCCGTGCAGCTCGCCGTCGAGACGGGCGAGCTCGCCGCGCGCACCGATGCGCCGCAGGTCGCCTTCGAGTTCCTCGGCATCATCGCCGCGTTCCACCGCGCCGAAGTGGTCTCCGGGCGCGACGAGGCGCAGCGCCGCGCGCGCGCCGCCTTCGAGCGCCTCATCCGCCAGCACGCCGCCTGAAAGGGCCCGCCATGCGCTCGTTCCCGTCCGACGCCATCTCCGAGAAAAGCACGAACGTTCGTGTTGACGATGAAGCGCCGGCGGAGCGTCCGGCGCGCACGTTGGCCCTCGCCCTCGCGGTGTGGGCGGGCGCGGTGGCGCTCGGTGCGGTGGACGATGTCTTCCTGCGCTTGGGGACACGCACCGATGCCGCGCTCGCGATCTTCGCGGCGTTTTTCGCGCTGGCCGTCTACGTGCTCGACGAATCGGTGCGCGGCGCGGTGGACGCGGTGTCGATCGCGCGCATCGCGGCGATCGCCCTCACCGGCGATGCGGCGCTCGCGATGGCGCTCTCGTTGCACGGAAGCGGTGCGCTTTTCGGCGGGGCCTTCGCGCTCGCGACGCTCTTCGCCGTGCCGCTCGCGTTCGCGGCGCACGTGCCGCTCGCGCGCGCGATCGCCGCGCGGCGCTTCAGGTCAGCGGCTGCGCGATCACCTGGCGCGCGCCGGGCCGCGACCTGAGGTCGCCGTAGTAGCGCTCGAGGTTCGGGCGCGCGCTGCGCTCGAGGGGAAGGTTGAGCCAGCGGTGCACCGCGCAGCCGACGACGATGTCCGCGGCGGTGAAGGTCTCGCCGGTGACGTAGCGCCGATTCGCGAGCTGCGCATCGAGCGCCGCGGTGCACTTCTCGCTCTTCGCGCGCGAAGCGTCGACCGTCGCCGCGTTGCGCTTTTCCGGCGCCACGCGAATCAGCTCCCAGAAGGCATCGCGCTGCGCCGGCACGAACGAGGTCGAGAGCCACTCCATCCAGCGATCGACCTGCGCGCGGGCGTGCGGATCGTCGGGCCAGAGCTTCCCCGCGGAATGCCTCGAGCAGAGGTAGCGCACGATGGCGTTCGACTCGGGGAGCACGAAGCCATCCTCCTCGAGCACCGGCACGAGCCCGGTGGGATTCTTCGCGAGGAAGGCGGGCGTGTCGTTGCCGCCGAACTTGCCGCCGACGTCGCTGCGCTCGTAGTCGAGCCCCAGCTCGTCGCAGCACCACACCACCTTCTGCACGTTGATCGAGGAAAGCCGTCCCAGGATTTTGCGCATCGCCTCGCCTTCAGAGGGAATGGGCGCCGACCATGAGGCGGTCGTACACCGAGTATTGTTCTTCGACCTCGCGTCCGCCTTCGCGCGGCTCGCGCTTCACCGTGATCCACGAGCCCGCCGCGAGCGTCTCGCACACCTCGGCGGTATGGCGCATCTCCGCCTCGGCGACGACGCGCGCCGCGTCCCACGAAGGCGCGCCCCAGCCGCGCACCAGCTGCCAGGCGAGCGCGTCCACCTGCGCTTCCCATTCGGCATCGGCGGCTTCCGCGACCTCGGCGATGGTGCAGCGCGCCTTCGAGCCGACCGCCATGAACGAGGCCTCGCAATGGCACGAGGGATCGCAGCTTCGCTCGCCCGAGAAATCGCAGATCGCGAAGCCCGCGGTCACCACCGGCTCGCCTTCGGCCGCGGCGCCGCAGCCGCGGAACACGTGGTCGTCGGAATCGTCGAGGCGCACGGCGCGCAGCAGCTTGGGCATCGGGACGGGCGTTGCGAGGCGAGGGTGTGGAGTGCATATATGATACCGGCCATGCCCGCCAACCGCATCGCGATCGTCACGGGCGCGAACCGGGGCCTCGGCCTCGAGATCGCGCTTCAGCTCATGAAAGCCGACGTCTTCGTCGTCGCCGGTTGCCGCGACAAGGCGAAGTGCGAGGCGGCGCTCGAAGCGCTGCGTTCCGTCGGCACGAACGCCGATGCGATGCCGGTGGACGTCACGGACACGCGCGCGGTGAAGCGCTTCGTCGACCAGGTGGAGAAGCAGCACGGCTCGCCCTCGATTTTGGTGAACAACGCCGGGATCTATCCGGAATCCACCACCGCGCGCGTCGTGGATACACCGACCTCGGTGTGGCGCGAGACCTTCGAGACCAACCTCTTCGGTGCGGTGCGCATGTGCCGCGATGTCGTGCCGCTGATGAGGAAGCTTCGCTTCGGGCGCATCGTGAACATCTCGAGCGGCTTGGGCCAGATCCACCAGATGGGCGAGGGCAGCCCCGCCTACCGCGTCTCCAAGGCCTCGCTCAACGCGCTCACGCGCACGCTCGCGGCCGAGGTCGCCGGGAGCGGCATCCTGGTGAACTCCATGAGCCCCGGATGGGTCAGGACCGACATGGGCGGAGAAGACGCGCCGCGTTCGGTCGAAGAGGGCGCCGATACCGCGGTCTGGCTCTGCCTGCTGCCCTCCAACGGCCCGACGGGCCAGTTCTTCCGCGACCGCAAGCCCATTCCCTGGTGATGTGCCGCTTCATCCGATTCGCCGCGCTGCTCCTCGCCGCGCTGGCCGTTGCCGGCTGCACGCGCCTCGCGTACATGAACGCGTCGCTCGCCTACGAGCAGGCGACGCCGCTCATCGCGTGGACCGTGGACGGCTACGTCGACCTGAACGCCGGGCAGAAGGAGTGGCTGCACGCGCGCCTCGACCGCGCCATGGCGTGGCATCGCGAGCAGGAGCTCCCGGCGTATGGCCGCTTCCTCGCTTCGGTCGCGGAGCGTTCCGGCCGCGCGTTCAGCGACGAGGAGGTGGCCGCGGCCTGGCGCGACGTGCGCGAGGACTACCGGCGCGTGGTCGAGCACATCCTGCCCGACGCGGCGGACTTCATGCTTTCGCTCGACGCTTCGCAGCTCGCGCACCTCGAGCGGCGCTTCGCCGCGGACAACCGCAAGTTCGTGAAGGAATCGACCCGCGGCACGCCCGAGGAGCGCGGCGCGCGAATCGCGAAGCGGGCCGCGGGACATTTGCACGAATGGATCGGCGAGCTCGAGCCCGCGCAACGCGCGATCGTCGACCGATGGGCCGCCTCGCTTCCTCCGCTCACCGAGGAGCGCCTCGCCGACCGGCGCTATCGGCAATCGGAAGCGATCGCCCTCGCGCGCACCCACGATCGCGCGCGCATCGTGGCGGGCTTGCGTCGCCTGCTGCTCGATACGGACACCTGGCGTACGCCGCAGGTGCGCGAGAAGCTCCGCCTGCGCGAGCGCGCGACGCTGCACATGGTCGCGGTGCTGAGCGGCACGCTCACCGCCGCGCAGCGCGCGCGCCTGCAGCGCCGCCTGCACGGCTACATGCAGGACATCACTCGGCTGGCTTCTTCCCGCTGAGGGTCAAGGGTGGCTGTCGGAAGCCAAAATCTTTAAAACGCAGATGAACGCAGAAAGCCGCAGATGAACGCAGTAAAGGCGGATAGGGTGTCGCTGCCTGCGTTCAAATGGGTGCCTGCAATTCAGCGCCAACACTCATTTGCTTTACTGCGTTCATCTGCGTTTCATTGCCTTTGCCGTGCGTCACTCCCTGCCGTCAGAACCGCCGCTTGAAGGACTCCGTCGCCGCGACGAGCCGTGAGCGGATGCCCGGCTCGAAGGCGGAATGCCCCGCATCGGGCACCACGTTGTACTCGGCCTGCGGCCACGCGCGGTGCAGGTCGTCGGCGGAGACCGGCGGGCACACCGCGTCGTAGCGCCCCTGCACGATGACGCCCGGGATCCTCGCCAGGCGCCGCGCGTTCGTGAGCAGGAAATCGTCGGGCAAAAAGATGTCGTTCACGAAGTAGTGCGCCTCGATGCGCGCGAGGCCGAGCGCGACGCGATCCGACGCGAAGTCCGCGACCAGCGCGGGATTCGGCAGCAGCGTCGAGCACGAGCCTTCGTACACGCTCCACGAGCGCGCCGCGGGCATGTGCACCGCGGGATCCGGATCGACGAGGCGCTTGTGGTACGCGGCGAGGAGGTCGCCGCGCTCGGCCTCGGGAATGAAGCCCGCGAACGACTGCCACGCCTCGGGAAAGAACGTGCGCAGCCCGTAGAGGAACCAGTCGATCTCGCTCCGGCGGCAGAGGAAGATGCCGCGCAGCACGAGCGCGAGGCAGCGCTCCGGATGGTGCTCCGCGTAGGCGAGCGCGAGGGTCGAGCCCCATGAGCCGCCGAACACCATCCAGCGCTCGATCTTCAGGTGCCGGCGCAGCCGCTCGAGGTCCTCGATCAGCTTCGGCGTGGTGTTCTGCTCGAGGCAGCCGAGCGGCGTCGAGCGCCCCGCGCCGCGCTGGTCGTACACCACGATGCGATAGAACGCGGGATCGAAGAACTGGCGATGCACCGAGCTCGATCCGGCGCCGGGGCCGCCGTGCAGGAACACCACCGGCACGCCGCGCGGGTTGCCGCTTTCCTCCCAGTACATGCGATGCGGCGCTTCGAGATCGAGCAGGCCGCTCTTCGTCGGCTCGATGGGCGGGAACAGTGCGTGAGGATCGCCGTTCCCGTGCTTCTCCTGGGGCATGGGTTCGATTCCGCGGTTGATCCGGGAAGATTATCAGATGCGCACGCGGTGCCGCACCTCTTGTCTTGCGCCGCACCAATCCTGATATTCGGAGTGAAAGCGTTTACACTATGCCGCGACGCAGCATGAGCCGGAGGTGATGTTGGAGGCGATGCTCTACCAGCTCTACGATTGGCAACGCGCGGCCCTCGAGCCGTGGCGCGCGTTCGCCCAGGCCGCCAACGAGCTTTACGGACATCCCGGCAGCCCGCTCTCCTACTTCCCCGGGAGCCGCAATCTGGCCGCCGCGTTCGATTTGATGACGCGGCTCACGCAGCGCTACGAGCGGCCCGAGTTCGGCATTCTCAGCGTGCAGGCGGGCGATCGTGAATACGCCGTGCACGAGCGCTGCGAGGTCGACGAGCCCTTCTGCCGCCTCGTGCATTTCGTGAAGGAAGGCGCGCCGGCGCAGCCGCGCGTGCTGGTCTTCGCGCCGCTCTCGGGGCACTTCGCGACGCTCCTTCGCGACACGGTGCGCACACTCCTCGCCGACCACGACGTGTGGATCACCGACTGGAAGGACGCGAAGGAGGTGCCGATCGCGGAAGGCGCGTTCCATTTCGAC
>JAICTR010000526.1 GCA_025936275.1 Burkholderiales bacterium | reverse complement strand
GGACACGGAGTGCGACGTGACCTTCGAGGCGCGCGGCGATGCCGCGAAGCGCGAGGCGATCCGCGCCTTCCGCGACGGCCTCATCGCCGAGCACATGGGCACGGAGCGCGCGAAGGTCGCCGAGGCGATCGCGCGCACCGGCTCGATGGGCGGCGCGATCGACGCGTTGCCGAAGAACGCGCGGCGCATCGAGCGGCTCGAGGCGCCGGAGCTTTCCGAGACGCAGCTCGCGCTGGTCGCGGTGGCGGACCCGGAGAAGCCGCTGCCGCTGGAATCGATCGTGCGCGAGTTCGCGCCGGACACGTCCGCGCCGATCATGCCGGGGCGGCGCATCCTCGCGCTCCTGTGCCTGCTCTTCGTGACGCTCGCCCTCGCCTGGACCTACACGCCGCTCGCGCACGTGGTGACGCGCCAGAACGTGCTCGAATGGGGCCGCGACTTCTCGAGCCTCGCCTGGGCGCCGCTCCTCGTGATCCTCGCCTACACGCCGGCGAGCTACGCGATGTTCCCGCGCTGGGTGATCACGATGGTGTCGGTGATCGCGTTCGGTCCCTGGCGCGGTTTCATCTATGGCCTGTGCGGAATGCTCATCGCGGCGGTGGTGAGTTACCTTCCCGGGCGCCTCGTGCGCCGCGACACGGTGCGCCGCCTCGCGGGACCCAAGCTCAACCGGCTGAGCGCGGCGCTCTATCACCGCGGCGCGCTGGCGGTAGCCGTCGTGCGGCTGCTGCCGATCGCGCCCTTCGTCGTGGTGAACCTGGTGATGGGCGCGATGCGCATCCGCGTGCGCGACTTCGTGCTGGGCTCCCTGGTGGGCGTGCTGCCGGGGATGCTCGTGGCGACGGTGCTGAGCGAGCAGATCTCGCGCCTCCTCGTGGCGCCCGCGAAGATCAACGGCTGGCTCATCGCGATCGCCGCCGTGCTGCTCCTCACGCTGATCTACTTCGGCCAGCGGTGGTTGCGGCGCCTCGACCGCGAGACCGTCGGCCGCTGACAGCGCCATGCCGCGGCTCAAGGTCGCCACCTACAACATCCACTGCGGCATCGGGCGCGACGGCCGCTTCTCCGAGCGCCGCGTGCGCGACGTGCTGCGCGAGATCGACGCCGACGTGATCGCGCTGCAGGAAGTGGAATCGCGCTCGAGCGGCCTGGACATGCTCGCGTGGCTCGCGAAGGAGACCGGCTTCCACGCGGTGTGGGGCATGACGCTGATGCGCGCCGACGGCCACTACGGCAACGGCCTTCTCGCGCGCTTCCCGATCGCGAACGTCGAGCAGGTGGACCTCACGTGGGAGCGCCGCGAGCCGAGGAACGCGATCGCCGCCGACCTCGATTGCGGCGCGGGCGAGCGCCTGCGCTTCGTCGCGACGCACCTCGGCCTGCGCCCCGCCGAGCGCCGCTACCAGGTGCGGCGCCTGCTGCCGCTCTTCGTCGATCGCCCCGCCGATCGCGCGGTGCTCGCGGGCGACGTGAACGAGTGGTTCCTGTGGGGACGGCCGCTCAAATGGCTGCACGCGCACTTCGTCCACACGCCGCCGCGGCGCACGTTTCCCGCGTGGATGCCCACGCTTGCGCTGGATCGCCTGTGGGCGCATCCCGGCGGGATGCTGCGCGAGGTGCGCGCGCATCGCAGCCGCACCGCGCGCGCGGCATCCGATCACCTGCCGCT
>JAICTR010000103.1 GCA_025936275.1 Burkholderiales bacterium | reverse complement strand
CTCACCTGGACCTCCTCGGTCCTCGCGCAGTTCCGCCGCTAGGGAAATCGGGGACAGACCCCCATTTAAGAGCGGGAGTCCGCGCGCGCGGCCCGCGGACATGGGGGTCTGTCCCCGATTTCCTCAGTAGGTGATGGTCAGCATGCGCGCCTGCGAGGCGCTGCAGGCGCCCGACGCGCAGGTGCCCGACTGGCCCGCGGCGATGTTCCCCGAGATGGTGAAGGTCTGCTCGACGCCGTTGCCCGTCGCGCTCGGCGCGCTCAACGCCAGCGTGTAGTTGAGCCCGAGGATCGTGCCGCTGGTGGCGTCGAGGGCCATGGTGTACGGAAGGTAGGTCGAGCAGGTCACGCCGAAGCTCGTGCTCGCGTTGGCCGCCCCGCCGAAGGTCACGTAGTTGAACACGATGTCGCCCGGCGCCGTAGAGAGGTTGCATTGCGCGGGTGTCGAGATCGAGACGCCGATCGTGCCGGGCGCCGTCGACTGCGGGTTCGGGCCGTAGCTCAACGACAGGGCGACGCTGTCGGAATAAGTGCCGGCGGCGACGTTCTGGCCGGACGCGATGCAGGCCCAGATCGGGACGGTGGTGGAAGCCGACGTGCTGCCCCCGAAAGACAGGTTGCCGGTGATCGTTTGCGGGCCGCGCCACTGGCTCCCGCAGGCCGAATCCTTGAAGAGATCATACGCAAGCCGCGAGGAGCCGAAGACCGCCCGGTTGTGCGTGCCCTGCGCGTTCGCGCCGTTGTCGGCGGAAACCGAGTACGCCATCGTGGACGCGTCCGAGAGCGCGCGCGTGCAGGTGATCGTGAAGCTCGTCTGCACGATGGTGTTGCCCGGCGTGCTGGGCGAATACGCGTAGCCGAGCCCGCCGGAGGAGATGCTGCAGCTGTAGGCGGCGTGGCAAATGCCGGGCAGCGCGAGCGCCGCGGCGGCGAGGAGGAAGCGGAGGACTCGGGGCATGGTCGCTCCTAGCAGGTGACGGTGAGGGTGCGCCGCTGCGATGCGGTTTCCCGCCGCGCGCCTCATCGCGCCACCCCATGGCAGGGGTACGGGCCGAGGCGCGGGATCACGTCCTTGTCCGGCGGGGGCAGCTTCACGTCGAAGCGGCACTGCCGGCCGTTCCAGTCGAGCACCAGCGCGCTCGCGTCGGCGAGCCCGGTGACGTACGCCTCGCCGCGCCGTGCGACGTAGAACGTCTCCTTGTCGCCCTCGATGTGCACCGTGGCGCCGGCCGGCGCGACCTCGCCATCGTCGAGCACGATCTTCAGCAGCGCGCCGCGCCCGCCGCGCACCGGGAACTTCACCTTCACGGCGCTGCGGTATTGCGGCACCGCGTTGATCTCGATGGTGTCGATCTCGGCGCTCACCGGCAGCTCCTTGGGATCGATGCGCACCGCGTTGTTGTTGTACGGGATCAGGCGCGGCACGAGCGCGATGCCGTCCTTGTCGGTGCGCGCGAGCACGTTGCTGCCGAGGCCGATGCCGATGTCGGCGTAGCCCGGCACCTCGGCGACCGCGAAGCTCTCCTCGAGCCGGCGTGTCGCGAAGAGATGCCCGTCGGTGAAGACGATGCCGCCGTTCGCGCCCAGGCGCACGGTGGACTGGTTCGCATCCGCCACCGCATCCACGGTGCGATCGCCGTGCTCGCCGAAGTAGTAGAGGCCGCCTTCGGCGTGTCCATGGTCCTGGAGCTGCCCCGCGAGCACGCGCCAGCCGACGTGGCTGTCGGGGCGCGGCGCGCCGGAGACCGAGGCGTAGGCGTCGCGTTGCCCTTCGCGCGCGTTGAACGTGGTGCTCGCCATGCGGTACGGGTCGATCGGCATGATGAAGTTGATGCCGACCGCGCTGCCGGTGCCGCCGTCGATCGCGCGGCTCGCCGTGGCCGCGAGCGTCGCCGTGTGCCCGACACGCAGCGAGTAGTTGGCCGAGAGCGTCGTCACCGGCTCCGCGTCGTAGCGGCGGATGGTGGCGAAGCCGACCCCGAAGGTGCCGAGGTTCTCGGTGTAGTAGCTGACGTTGCCCGCCACCTGCAGGCCAACGGTCGGCTCGATCTGCGGATCCTGGCCGACCTGGCGGAAGCGGCGCGTGCCGCCCTGCGCCTGCAGCGACGCGCTCAAGCGGTCGCCGGCGTAATCGATGCCCGCGAACCACATGCCGCCGGCGCGCCCGTGGTCGCTGCTGCCCACGAGCGAGACGCGCGCGACCATCGGCCACGGCATGCTCGCGATCACGCCGCCGCCGAGCAACCCGAAATCGCGGCTCGCCTCGGCGCGGCTCTCGAGCGTCACCGAGTTGGTGAAGCCGTGCCGCCAGGTGGCCGCGGCGAACGGATCGCCGTAATGGTTGCTCTCGACGCCGAGGTCCTTCCTCACGCGCCCGCCCTCGATGCTCCAGTCGTCGAGGCCCTTCGCGAGGAGCTGGCTGCTGGTGAAGAACGACTGCACGATCACCGTCTCGCGCCCCAGGAGGTCGCGCACCACGAGCCGCGCCTCGCCATGCCCGGTGAGCACCGGCAGGTTGTCGATCGCGAAGGGGCCGGTCGGCACGTTCGAGACCTGGCGCAGCACGTCGTTCACGTAGAGCTCGACGGTGGAAGGCGCCGCCGAGAGGCCGGTCAGCGCCGGCAGCGGCTGGCTCACGAAGCCGGGCGTGAGGGCGAAGTTGGTGCCGAGCCGGAAGCCGCCGAAGTAGACGTCGCGTCCCCACATCGCCGAGCGCGTCGCCGTGTCGCCGATGCGCAGCGTGCGGTTCTGCTCGGGAAAGTCGCGCGTGAAAGTCGTTTCCAGGCGCAGGAACTTGCGGCGCGGCAGCGTCGCCTCGTCGGCGAGGTTCTGCGCGAGGCCGCTCGAGGTGAGCACGCCCCACGAATTCGAGATGCCCGCCTCGGTGAGCACGCCGACATCGGCCACGTCGGCGCCGCCCTTCGAGCGCGTGTCGGAAACGTTCGCTTCGTAGTTGAAGAACGCGCTCGGCAGCACCGCCCCGGCCCGCGGCCGCTTGGAAAGCTCGGGCGAGATGCGCAGCGCCGCGAACGCCTGCGGCGAGAACGCGAGCTCCACCGATTGCTGCGCGTAATCGACCTTCGCCCGGAAGCCCGGGATGTCGGCGAGCGGCCAGAACGTCGCGCCGCGGAACTGGACCGTGTCGGCGCTGAGCGGGCGCTGCAGGCGCCACTCCTCGAACGCATCCTGCGGCGCGTAGAGCGCGCCGCCGCGCTCGAGCAGCAGCCACGTGCCGCTGCGCGCGCCGTTCACGATCACCTCGAGGGGCACCAGGCGCGGGGCCGCGGAGCCGCCGCCGGGAGGAGTCGTCTGCGCGAGCACTGGGCACATGGCGAGCGCGAGGGCCGCGGCGGCAAGGGCTCGGCGCACGAGCCGGCCCATCGCCGCTTCAGTCCCCGACGTTCACATCGAACGCCCGGGAAGTGCCGTCATCGAAGCTCACCGAGAGCTTCGCGGGCCCGGCGGGAATCGCGCCGGAAGCGCGCTTGATCTCGTAGGCGCGCCGGGTGCCGGGAAGGAGATAGGCCGCCGATTCGGCGCCGGCGAGCTTGGTGCCGTCGGCCGAGGAAAGCGCGAGCTCGCGCGGCTGCGCATACGCGTTGCCGCGGTTCTCGCAGCGCGCGGTGACGGCATCGGGCGCGGCGCGCGCGACGCTGCACTCGAGCTCGCGCTTCGCGTTGCGCGGCGTGATGAAGACGGGCAGGGAGAACGCGAGCGCGATCTGCAGCTGCACCTTCTTGTCGGCGGCATGCGCCTCGGGCACCTCGCGCATGATCATGCGGTAGGTGGCCTGCCCTCCCGTGGGGGGCGCCCCGAGGCGCGCGAGGCGCACCACCTGGCGACCATGCGCGGGAATCTTGAGGATCGGCGGGGCGAGGATCAGGTCCTCGGAAAGCTGCAGGTCGTCCGAGCCGTCCGCCTTCTGCTTCCAGGTGTAGATGTCGGCCTGCATCACCAGCTCCTGGTCGCCCTCGTTGGTGACGGTGACGGCGACCGCGCGATCCTGCGGCAGCATGAAGATGCGCACCGGCGTCACGGAGAACACCCCCGCCCAGGAGGAGAGCGCGAGGGAGCTTGCCGCGGCGATCGCGGCGGCGCGGAGCAGTTTCTTGTCCAGGATCGTTCCCTTCTTTTGCGTGGCAGCGCGGCTCACCACCCGACTGTCATCTCGAGGTAGTCCCAGTCGGTGAGGTGCACGACACGCCATGAGGTGATGGTTCCGGCGCCGGCGTAGAGGTCCACGCCGCCGTAACGCAGGTCCCCGTTGCCCGTGGGAATCATGAACCGGTAGGCGCGCGCATCGCGTGCCGGCGAGGGCACGTTGGGCGCGTCGGCAGGCTCGAGGGGCTTGGTGTTGTGGCAATCGATCGTGACGACCGACGGCCGCACCGGGGCTTCCTGGGAAGACTGGCAGATGCCGGTATCAGTCGAGCCGCGCAGCAGCACGGTGACGGCGAAGGCGCCGGACGCTTGCGCGCCCCACGCCGGCGCCGCCATCGCCAGGGCGAGCGTCAGCGCGCCTGCCCGGCATCCCGAGCGCCGCGGAGCGCGCGAGCGCCCCGCGGCTTTTGCAACCTGCATCCCGAACCTCCCTCACGCAATGTTCGGGGATCAGTAGGTGACGGTCAAGACGCGCGCGTCGGTGCCGGCGCAAGTGCCGAGGGCGCACGTGCCGCCCTGGCTCGCCGCCATCGTGCCGTTCACCGTGTAGCTCTGCGCGGCGCCCGTGCCCGTGCCGGAAGCGGCCGAGAGCGAGAGCGCGTAGGTGAGGCCCGCGACCGTGCCGCCCGCCGCATCGAGCGACATCGTGTACGGCAGCGTGTTGGTGCAGCGGACCTGGAAGCCGCCGCCGGTGCCGGTCGCGGCACCCGGCTGGAAGGAGGTGTAGGTGAAGTCCACGTTCGCCGCGGAGACCACCTCGCACTTCGAGGTGAGGTTCACGGTGACGTTGAAGTTGCCCGTGGCGGTCGCGGCATGCGCGGCCGGAACGGCGGAAAAGAGCGACGCGGCGGCGAGGGCAGTGGCAAGGCGCTTGTTCATTTTTTGCTCCGTAAGGTTGGTGGGGGCAGGTACGTTCAACACGCGCCCATCATTGCCGGAGCCATGCGCTAACCATATGACGCGCTTCACATAAGAGCGGCCCACGCTGTTACAGCCGCAAGCCGGGTGACGGTTGAAATCGTTTTCGGCGCGAATCCGTGCGGCGTGTCACAAAAGCGCGCGCCGCGCGCCGCGCGCGGCTACTTCAGCAGGCAGATCGCCTGCGCCGCGATGCCCTCGCCGCGACCGGCGAAGCCGAGGTGCTCGGTGGTGGTGGCCTTCACGTTCACGTCCCCGGGTCGCATCCCGCAATCGGCCGCGATGTTCGCCACCATGGCCGGGACGTGCGGCGCCATGCGCGGCGCCTGGGCCACGATCGTGGCATCGATGTTGGCGATGGCGTGGCCCTGCTCCTTCACGCGCCTCGCCACCTCGCGCAGCAGCGTTCGGCTATCCGCGTCCTTGTAGCGCGGATCGCTGTCGGGAAAGTGGCGTCCGATGTCGCCCAGCGCCGCCGCGCCGAGCAGCGCGTCGCAGATGGCGTGCAGCAGCACGTCCGCGTCGCTATGGCCGAGGAGCCCCTTGTCGTGCGCGATCTCCACGCCGCCCACCACCAGCCGGCGACCCTCCACCAGCCGGTGCACATCGAAGCCCTGGCCCACGCGCATGCTCATGCCCTCCCCTGGCGCACGAGGATCATCGCGGCGATCGCGAGGTCCTCGGCGAAGGTGACCTTGATGTTGCCGCTCTCGCCCTCGACGAGGCGCGGCGACTTGCCGAGCGCCTCGAGCGCCTGCGACTCGTCGGTCGCATCGGCGCGCGCGGCGAGCCCGCGGCGCAGGAGCCCGCAGCGGAACATCTGGGGCGTTTGCGCGCGCCACAGGTTCAGGCGCGGGATGGTCGCGGCGACGCGCTGGCCTTCGGCCGCGCTCTTCAACGTGTCGGCGAGCGGCATGGCGAGAAGCCCGCCCACCGGGTCGTCGCCCAGCTCGTCGAGGAACTGCTCCACGAGCTCGCCGCGGATGCACGGGCGCGCGGCATCGTGCACCAGCACCCAGTCGTCCTCGGCCGCGCGCTCGCCAAGCACGTCGAGCGCGTTCAGCACCGTCTGCGCGCGCGAGGCGCCGCCCGCGAAGAGCGGCTCGACTTTCGCGCCGAGAGCGCTCCAATCGTGGCGCGCCCAGTGCGGATCGCCGGGTGCCAGCACCGGATGGACGCGCTCGATGCGCGCGACCTTCGCGAGCGCCGCGAGCGAGTGGTACACCATCGGGCGGCCGGCGAGCGCGATGTACTGCTTGGGGACCGGATCGCCGATGCGCGTGCCCTGGCCCGCGGCGGGGACGATGGCGAGGATTCTCGGCATGCGCGGCGAATCGCGAACGCGGCGTGCGTGGAAGGGCCGCCATTATCGCCCATTTCCGCCGCGCACCCGCCCATCATTTAAACTGGCGGCCATGATCGCGCGACGATTTCTCGCGTGGCTCGCGCTGCCCGCGTTGCTCGCCGCCGGTTGCGAGGAGCCGCCGAAGCCGGTGCCGCCGATCGCGCAGTCGGGCGAGCTGGTGGTGCTCACCGTGAACGGGCCGGCGACCTATTTCGAGGACGCGCAGGGCCTCGCCTCGGGCTTCGAGCACGACCTCGCGACGATGTTCGCGAACGAGATGCACGTGAAGGTGCGCTTCGTCTTCACCGACAACCCGGCGAACATCGAGCACCTCCTGCGCGAGAAGCAGGCGCACCTCGCAGCCGCGGCACTCACCAAGCACTTCGATTTCCCCGGCGGGCTCGCGTGGGGGCCGACGTACTTCGATACCCAGCATTTCATCGTCGGCCGCACCACCGACCCCGGGCCGATGCCGAAGTCCTTCGCCGACATCGCCGGCAAGCGCATCGGCGTGATCGACGAGTCGGTGGGCGACTACCTGCTCTCCGAGATGCCGAAGATCAAGGTGCCGGTCGAGCGCCTGCCGCCGGAGACCTCGACCGCGGACCTCCTCGAGGCGGTAGCGCGCGGCGACCTCGACTACGCGCTCGTGGAATCCAACCGCTACACGCTCGCGCGCCGCTTCTTCCCGCAGATCGACATCGCCTTCAAGGTGGGCAAGCCGCTCGAGTACGCCTGGCTCGTCTCCACGGTGGACAAGAAGCGCGTGCTCGACGCGGCGAAGCCGTTCTTCGAGCGGCTGCGCAAGGACGGGACGCTGAAGCGCCTGCTGGATCGCTACTACGGCCACGCGGCGAAGCTCACCGCGATCGATTCCCAGGCGCTGATCGAGAAGATCCTGGGCGAGCTGCCGCGCCTCAAGCCGCTCTTCGAGGAGGCCGAGCGCGTGAGCGGCATCGACTGGCGCCTCGTCGCCGCGATCGGCTACCAGGAATCGCACTGGGACGCGACCGCGACCTCGCCCACCGGCGTGCGCGGCTTCATGATGCTCACCGACGAGACCGCCGACCGCCTGCAGGTGAAGGACCGTCTCGACCCGCGCCAGAGCATCCTCGGGGGCGCGCGCTACTTCGCGCTGCTCAAGGAGTCCATCTCGTCGCGCATCAAGGAGCCCGACCGCACCTTCCTCGCCCTCGCTGCCTACAACCAGGGCGTGGGGCACCTCGAGGACGCGCGCATCCTCGCGCAGAAGAGCGGCCTCGATCCGGACAAGTGGCAGGACGTGCGCCAGGTGCTGCCGCGACTCGCCGATCCGGACGCGTTCCAGTCCCTGCAGCACGGCTACGCGCGCGGCTTCGAGGCGGTGCAGTTCGTGGACAACGTGCGCAACTACTACGACATCCTCGACCGCATGGCGCCGCGCGCCGCTCAGGCCTCCTCGAACGGCGGCTGATCGTCGAGGTGCGCGGCGTCCGCCCACGCGTGGAGCGTCCAGGCGCCGGCGGAAAACGAGAGCGCGTTGTACGAGGCGTTGCCGATCGCGATGCGATGGGCCTGCGCGAGCGGGATGCCGTGGACATGGCGATAGAGCGTGGCCAGCACGCCGCCGTGGGACACCACGATCACGCGTGCGTCCGGATGGTCCGCGGCGAGCGACTCGAAGGCGCGCGCCACGCGCTCGTGGAATTGCCGCCGGCTCTCGCCGCCGGGGATCGCGTAGTCCGGATCGATCGCGCCGTCGCTCCTGAACGCGCCCGGGAAGCGGCGGCCGACCTCGTCGTAGGTGAGCCCCTCGCCCACGCCGAAGTGACGCTCGCGAAGGCGCGGATCGAGCACGATCGAATGGCCCGT
>JAICTR010000277.1 GCA_025936275.1 Burkholderiales bacterium | reverse complement strand
GCTTCACGTCGAGGCCGAACTGCGCCTTGCCCGAGACCTTGTCCCACGAATCCAGCCGCCGCGTGGGCTTGCCGATGAGCGTGAACGCCTCGGGGCTCTTGAGCGCGATCTCCGCTTGGCACCGGCAACTTGGAGGCGGCTTGCGCGAGCTGGCCGTAGGAAAGCTTGCGCCCGCCCGGGCCGATCACGTAGCCCTTGGCCGTGTGCACCTTGTCGATGCCCACCTTCCATCGGCTCGCCGCGGCCTGCATCAGCATCCGCCGCCCCTGCGCGCCCGCGGTGCGCAGCTGGTCGTAGGAATTCCAGACGCTCGACGAGCCGCCCGTCATCTGCATGCCGAACGCGGTGTGCGCGTACTCCGGGCCCGCGGGGGCCAGCTCCGCGCGCACCCGGGACCAGTCGCAGTCGAGCTCCTCGGCCACCAGCATCGGCAGCGAGGTCGTCACGCCCTGGCCGAACTCCAGGTGCTTCACGACCACGGTGACGGAATCGTCCTTGCCGATGCGCACGAACGCGTTGGGTGGAATCGGCGCCTTCGCATCGGCCGCCTGGGCGAAACGTCCGCGGCCTTCGGGGAGGAAGAACCCCACCACGAGCACGCCGCCCAGCGCCGCGGAGGACTTGAGGAAGCGGCGGCGCGAGCCGCTCGCGACGATGCCCATGGCGCGCCCTACGCTTTCCCGAGCTTCGCCGCCGCGGCGTGGATCGCCTCGCGGATGCGCTGGTAGGTGCCGCAGCGGCAGAGGTTGCCGTTCATCGCCTCGTCGATCTGCGCGTCGCCGGGCTTCGCGTTCGCGGTGAGCAGCGCGATCGCCGACATCACCTGCCCCGGTTGGCAGTAGCCGCACTGCACGACGTCCTTCTCGACCCACGCCGCGTGCACCGCCTCGGCGACGCGCGCACGCGAGGTGTTGCCGATGCCTTCGAGGGTGACCACGCGCTTGCCCGCGAGGGTGGAGACCGGCGTCACGCAGGAGCGGATCGCCTTGCCATCCAGGTGCACCGTGCACGCGCCGCAGAGGCCCGCGCCGCAGCCGAACTTGGCACCGGTCAATCCGAGGTTGTCGCGCAATGCCCACAACAGCGGCGTATCGGGGTCGGCGCGGAAATCGACCTGCTCGCCGTTCACGAAGAATCGGGCCATGAGAGGAAGCGGAAAACGAGGGGAAGCGGGGACTATAAATGAAAATTCCGGTAAGCTCTCGCGCCCATGAAAGGCTCCCGTCCGCGCCCCCGCGCACGACTTTTTCCGACGCCCGACGACGCGGAAAGCGCGTTCTACGAGGCGCTCGAGCGCGCCGACCTGGCGGCGATGATGGCGGTGTGGGCCGAGGCCGACGACATCGTGTGCGTGCATCCGCAGGGCCCGCGCCTCGTGGGCTTCGACGCGGTGCGCGAGGCGTGGGCGCAGATCTTCGCGGGCGCCGCGCAGCTGCGGGTCGCCACGACCGGCGTGCAGCGCTTCGACGGTCCCACCGTCGCGGTGCACTCGCTGGTGGAAACGGTCGGCGCCGCATCCGGCGGCGCCACGGGCTCGGTGCACGCGACCAACGTCTACGAGCTCACCGACGGCGGCTGGCGCATGGTGGTCCACCACGCCTCGCCCATCGCCGAAGCGAGCGCGCCCGAGGAGCCGCCGGAACCCGCACACACGCTGCATTGAGTTGCCCGCGTTCGCTGGAATTACGGCGAGGACGCAGATGAACGCGGATGAATCCGACGCAGATGAACGCGGAAAGCCGATGAGGTTTTGGGGCAAACTCGTGCATCGCCGCTCGACGCGCGAGAACCATCATCATTCCATTTCATCTGCGGCCATCTGCGTTGGATCTGCGTTCATCTGCGTTTACAAGGATTTTGGCCTGCATCGCCGCGGTGCTCGCATTCGCGGCAAGCGCGGCCGACATGCGCAAGGTGGTGCGCGTCGCGTATCCCAGCGCCGAGAGCAAGCTCGACCCGCAGGCGGAATCGGATGAAGCCTCGGCGGGCATCAACGAGAACATCTTCGATTCGCTCCTCGAGTACGACTACCTCGCGCGCCCCGCGAAGCTCAAGGCGCGCGCGGCGGTGTCGCTCCCCGAGGTGACCGAAGAGGGACGCGTCTATACGCTGCACGTGAAGCCGGGCATCTACTTCACGTCCGATCCGGCGTTCAAGGGCAAGCGGCGCGAGCTCGTCGCGCAGGACTACGTCTATGCGATCGAGCGCCTCTTCGATCCGCGGCTGAAAAGCCAGTGGCTCTTCCTCGTCGGGGGAAAGATCGTGGGCGCGGACGCGGCGATGGCCGAGGCGCGCCGCACCAACCGCTTCGACTACGACCGGCCGATCGCGGGACTGCAGGCGCTCGACCGCTACACGATCCGCATCACGCTCACGCATCCCGACTACACATTCCCGTACGTGCTCGCGATGCCGGCGACCGCCGCGGTGGCGCGCGAGGTGGTCGAGTTCTATGGCGAGGACATCGCCGGCCATCCGGTGGGCACCGGCCCCTATCGCCTCACGCAATGGGTGCGCGGCTCGCGCCTCGTGCTCGAGGCGAACCCGGGCTATCGCGACGAGGTGTTCGAGAGCGTGGGTCACGACGACCCGCGCTCGCGGCGGATCGCGGCAAGCCTCGCCGGCAAGCGTTTGCCGCTCGTGGGCCGCATCGAGATCTACATCATCGACGAGGCGCAGCCGCGCTGGCTCGCGTTCCTCGGCGGCGAGCACGACTACCTGCGCCCGGTGCCCGAGGAGTTCGCCGACATCGCGCTGCCCGGCGGCGAGCTCGCGCCCAATCTCGCGAGGAAGGGCGTGCAGGCCACGCCCGACGAGGTGGCCTACGTCACCTACACCACCTTCAACATGCGCACCGAGATCGACGGCAAGCCCAACGCCGTGGGCGGCTACACGCCGGAGCGCGTGGCGCTGCGCCGCGCGATCGCGCTCGGCTTCCGCGTGCACGAGGAGATCGCGATCCTCGACAAGCACCAGTCGGTGCGCGCGCAATCGCCGCTCCCGCCCTCGGTCGACGGCTACGATCCGGACTTCGTGAGCCCGACGCTCGAATACGACCCCGCGAAGGCGAAGGCGCTGCTCGACGTCTTCGGCTACGTCGATCGCGACGGCGACGGCTATCGCGAGAACCCCGACGGCTCGCCGCTCTCCTTCGACCACGCCTCGGTGCCGACCGTGCGCGAGCGGCAGCGAAACGAGCTGTGGAAGAAGTCGATGGACGACATCGGCATCCGCGTGACCTTCCATAAAGTGGAGAAGCTGCCGGACCTGCGCCAGCAGGCGCGCTTCGGCAAGGTGCAGTCCTTCAGCTACGGCTGGATCGCGGACTATCCCGACGGCGAGGATTTCCTGCAGCTCCTCTACGGCGGATCGGTCGGGCAATCGAACTACGCGATGTTCGACCTTCCCGAGTACAACGCGCTCTTCGAGAAATCGAAGCGCATGCCGCCGGGGCCGGAGCGCGATCGCCTCTACACGCGCATGGTGAAGCTCATCATGGTGTACATGCCGTGGATGGTCGAGACGTACAAGGCGCAGACCGTGCTGATGCAGCCCTGGCTCCTCAACTACAAGAAGCATCCGTTCGCGGTCGAGCCCTGGAAATACCTCGACGTCGACCTCGCGCGCGAAGCCGCGGAACGGCGATAATCGCGCATGGCCATCGCGATGCCGCCGGAGAAGGAAGGGCTCGCCGCGCGTCTCCTCGTCGCGGCGCTCACCCTCGTGCTCGCGTGGCAGCTCGCCTGGTGGACGTGGGTGTTTTTCGCGCCGCCCACGCCGTCGTCATCCGCAAGCGAAGCCGTGCAGGCGATCGACCTTGCCGCCATCGCGAAGCTCTTCGGCGCCGCGCCGCCCGCCGCGAACGGCGTCGTCTCCGTCGGGGGCCTGGTGCTGAAGGGCGTGGTGGCGCCCACGCCCGGCGTCGCGGCCTCCGCCATCTTCGCGCCGCAAGCCGGCAAGGACATCTCGGTCTTCATCGGCAACGACGTGCGGCCCGGGGTGAAGCTGGTCGAAGTCGATCCCGATCATGTCGTGGTCTCGCGCGGCGGCGTGCGCGAGCGGATCGATCTCGTCGCGCCCCATTCCACAGCGCCTTCTCACGGCCGCGATCTGCGCACGCGCGGCTTCCACCTCGACGTGGCGCGTACCGCGTCCAACCAGTATTCGCTCTCCCGCAAGCAACTCGACCAGGCGCTGCGCGACCCGAGCCAGCTCCAGTACCTCGGGCAAATCGGCATGCCGCCCGGCGGCGGCGTGCGCATGGAAGCGGCCCCGCCCGGAAGCCTCGCGGCGAAGCTCGGGCTG
>JAICTR010000198.1 GCA_025936275.1 Burkholderiales bacterium | reverse complement strand
TCCCACCTCGCGGCGCACGCTCGCATAGCCGCCGAGCTCGGCGATCGCGCCGCTCGCGATCGCCTCGGCCACGAGCGCGTTCGGCAGGCCGGTGTTGATGCCGACGATCACCTTGCCGACCTCCACCAGCTCCCACGTGTGGCGATACTTGCGCGTCGCGCTGTCGCTCTCCGAGAGCCACACGCGGCTTCCCGGCTCGCAGCAGCCCATCATCGATCCGGTATTGGGACAGGCGGCGGTCACCACGCCGTCGCCGAGCTGCACGTCGGCGAGGAAGCGCTTGTAGCGGCGGATGAGGCGCCCTTGCACGAGCTTCGCGCGGAAGATCATTCGGCGTTGGCGAGCAGCGTCGCGTTGCCGCCGGCGGCCGCGGTATTCACGGTGAAGGTGCGCTCGGTCGCGAAGCGGAAGAGGTAATGCGGCCCGCCGGCCTTGGGCCCCGTGCCCGAGAGTCCCTCGCCGCCGAAGGGCTGCACGCCGACCGTCGCGCCGATGATGTTGCGGTTCACGTAGAGGTTTCCGGCATGCGCGCGGCGCCGCACGCGCTCCACGGTCTCCTCGATGCGGCTGTGGATGCCCATGGTGAGGCCGTAGCCCTTCGCGTCGATGGCGTCCACCATCGCCTCGAGCTCGGTGCCGCGAAAGCGCACGACGTGCAGGATCGGCCCGAACACCTCGCGCTCGATGCCGGCGAGGCTCGCGAGCTCGTAGGCGCGCGGCGCGAAGAAATATCCTCCGTCGAGCGCGGCCGGCAGCGGCGCCTCGCAAAGAAGCTTCGCCTCGCGGTCCATGCGCGCGGCGTGCTCGCGCAGCATCGCGAGCGCATCGGCATCGATCACCGGCCCCACGTCGGTCGAGAGGCGCGCCGGGTCGCCGAGCCTGAGCTCCGCGGTCGCGCCGGCGAGGATCTCGATCACGCGCGGCGCGATCTCCTCCTGCAGGCAGAGGATGCGCAACGCCGAGCAGCGCTGCCCCGCGCTGTCGAAAGCCGAGGACAGCACGTCGGTCACCACCTGCTCGGGAAGGGCGCTGGAATCGACCAGCATCGCGTTCAAGCCGCCGGTCTCGGCGATGAGCGGCACGAGCGGACCGTCGCGCGCGGCGAGCGAGCGCTGGATCGCGCGCGCGGTCGCGGTCGATCCGGTGAAGCAGACGCCCGCGGTGCGCGGATCGGCGACGAGCGCCGCGCCCACCGTCTCGCCGCGCCCCGGCAGGAACGCGAGCGCCTCGGCCGGAACGCCCGCCTCGTGCAGCAGGCGCACCGCGAGCGCGCCCACGAGCGGCGCCTGCTCCGCGGGCTTCGCCAGCACGGCATTGCCCGCGGCGAACGCGGCCGCGACCTGGCCCACGAAGATCGAGAGCGGGAAATTCCACGGGCTGATGCACGCGAACGGCCCGCGGCCGACGAGCTCCAGGCGATTGGATTCCCCGGTCGGACCGGCGAGCTCGCACGGCGTGGCGAAATGGCGTCGCGCGAGGAGCGCGTAGTAGCGGCAGAAGTCCGCCGCCTCGCGCAGCTCCGAGAGGCCATTGGGCAGCGTGCGGCCCGCCTCGCGCGCGAGGAGCGCGAGGAGCTCGATGCGGTGCGCCTCGATGAGGTCCGCGGCGCGCTCGAGGATCGCCGCGCGCTCCTCCGCGGCGGGAATGCGGGCGGCCGCCGCGGCATCGAGCGCGGCACGGACCGCTTCGCCATCGGCCTCGATCACGCTTCCGATGGCGCGGCCGCTCGAAGGATCGCGCGCCTCGCGCCCCGCTCCCGCGATCGCGCGCCCTGCGACGAGCGGCGCCGCGCGCCAGTCGTCGCGCGCGAGGAGCGGCTCGAGCGCCGCGAGCACCGGCGCCGACGCGCTCTCGTCCGCCCACGCGAAGCCCATCGAGTTGCGCCGGTCGGGATAGATCCCGGCCGGAAGCGGGATGCGCGGATTGGCGGCCTGCGCCTGGCTCGCCGCGATCGCGACCGGATCGGCGACCACGGTCTCGATCGGGATCGCCCGGTCGGCGATGCGGTTCACGAACGAGGTGTTGGCGCCGTTCTCCAGGAGCCGGCGCACCAGGTACGGCAGCAGGTCCTCGTGGCTTCCCACCGGCGCGTAGACCCGGCACGCGAAGCCTTCGGCGAGCACGGCATCGTAGAGGTCCTCGCCCATGCCGTGCAGGCGCTGGAACTCGAACGCCTGGCCGGGGGCGGCGCGTGCCGTGACGCTCGCCACGGTGTGCGCGTTGTGGGTCGCGAACTGCGCGTAGAACGCATCCGGCGCGCCGAGGATTCTCGCGGCGCATGCGAGATACGAGACGTCGGTGTTGCACTTGCGCGTGTACACCGGGTAGCCGGCAAGGCCCTGCACCTGCGCGCGCTTGATCTCGGAATCCCAGTACGCGCCCTTCACCAGGCGCAGCATGATGCGCCGTCGATGCCGGCGTGCGAGCGCGGCCAGCCCGTCGATGACATCAGGCGCGCGCTTGCCGTACGCCTGCACCGCGAGGCCGAGCCCCTCCCAGCCGGCGAGCGAAGGCGCCGCGAACACGCGCCCGAAGACGTCGAGCGAGAGCTCGAGGCGCTCCATCTCCTCGGCATCGAGCGTCACGCCGACGTTTCCCTCGCGCGCGCGCTCCACGAGCGCGGCGACACGCGGGACGAGCTCGGAGAGCACGCGCCCGCGCTGCGGGAATTCGTAGCGCGGATGCAACGCCGAGAGCTTGATCGAGATGCCGCCGCGCTCGAAGACGCCGTTCGCGCCCTCGCGACGGCCGTCGGCGGCGATGGCATCGATCGCCGCGGCGTAGGCATCGAAGTAGCGCGCGGCATCGGCCGCGGTGAGCGCCGCCTCGCCGAGCATGTCGTAGGAATGGCGATAGCGCGCGTGCTCGCCCTCGTGGCTCCTCGCGAGCGCGGCGCCGATGGTGCGGCCCATCACGAACTGCTCGGCCATGAGGCGCATGCCCTGGCGGAGCGCGAGACGCACCATGGGCTCGCCCGCACGCGCCGCGAGCCGCGCGAGCCACGCGCCCGGGCTTGCGCCGCCTTCCGCATCGAGGCTCACCAGGCGGCCGGTGAGCATCATGCCCCACGTGCCGGCGTTCACGAGGAGCGAGGGATTGCGCCCGACGTGCCGCTCCCAGTCGCCCTGCGAGAGCTTGTCGCGGATCAGGCGGTCGGCGGTGGCGGCATCGGGAATGCGCAGCAGCGCCTCGGCGACGCACATGAGCAGCACGCCTTCCTGCGAGGAGAGGTCGTACTCGGTGAGGAAGGACTGCATGCCGCCGCGCGAGCGTCGCGTCGCGCGCACGTGCTCCACCAGCGCGCGGGCGCGCGCCTGCACCCGCGATTCGCGATCGGCATCGAGCCGCGCCTCGGGAAGGAGCGCGGCGAGCGCCTCGGCCTCGTCGCGCAGGTAGTGGGCGCGGAGGCGCTCGCGACCCGGGTCGGCAGGAGCTTCCATGGGCGGCGATTCTACAAAATCGCGCGCGCCGCCCGGCGCCCGGTCACGCCGCCGGCGGCGGCGATTGCGGCTGCTTCGCTTCCTGCGCGGCGATCTGGCGGCGCACGTCGTCCATGTCGAGCGTCTTCGCCTTCTCGACCACCTGCTCGAACGCGCCCTGCGGGAGCGCCCCCGGCTGCGAGAAGACGATGATCTGCTCGCGGAACACCATGAGCGTGGGGATCGAGCGGATCTGGAAATGCGCCGCGATCTCCTGCTCGTCGTCGGTGTTCACCTTCGCGAACACCACGTCGGGGTTCGCCTCGGCGACCTTCTCGAACACCGGCGCGAAGCCGCGGCACGGCCCGCACCACGGCGCCCAGTAATCGACGATCACGGTGGCGTTGGAGGTGATCACCTCCTCGAAGTTTTCCTTGGTGAGCTCGACGACCGCCATCTCATTCCTCCAGCAGGGAGCGCAGCATCCACGCGGTTTTCTCGTGCACCTGCATGCGCTGCGTGAGCAGGTCCGCGGTCGGCTCGTCGTTGGCCTTCTCGACGAGCGGAAAGATCTTGCGGGCGGTGCGCGCGACCGCCTCCTGTCCCTCGACGAGGAGGCGGATCATCTCGCGCGCTTCCGGCACGCCCTCGGTCTCCTCGATCGAGGAGAGCTTGCCGTATTGCCCGTACGTGCCGGGCGCCGGAAAGCCCAGTGCGCGGATGCGCTCGGCGATCAAGTCCACGGCGAGCGCGAGCTCGTTGTACTGCGTCTCGAACATGAGATGCAGCGTCTGGAACATCGGGCCCTTCACGTTCCAGTGGAAGTTGTGCGTCTTGAGATAAAGCGTGTACGTGTCGGCGAGGAGGCGCGAGAGGCCCTCGGCGATCCGCGCCCGCTCGGCCTCGGGGATGCCGATGTCGATCCGCGGCCCTTGCTGCGTCTTCGCGACCATGGCGCCAGCTCCGGTGATTTCGTGTTTGGACAGCATGACCGATCGCGGTTCCGGCGCGCCAATGAAATATTCCTATGCGCGCGATAGGCCGCGGCTATGCGGCTAATGGTCCTGCATGATGCGCGGCGGGTCGGGCGCCTCGCGCAGCTTCCTCGCCGTGTCGACCACCGCGTGCGCGAGCTTCGCGACCAGCCGGTCCTGCTCGGCATCGACGAGCTCGCCTTGCGCCGTGAAGGCGCGGTCCGCGCGCGGGATGCTCACCTGCGCGCCGAGCACCGTGACGCCGAGCGAGGAGAGAATCTGTCGCAGGTGCGGCAGCCCGCGCACGCCGGCGAACGGGCCGGGCGACGCGGACATCAATCCCGCGAGCTTGCCGCGGTACGGGGCAAGGCCGCTATTCACGCCGTGCCCGTCGCCGAGGCTGCGCGAGAGCCAGTCGAGCGTGTTCTTGAGGAGCGCGGTCACCGACGAGTTGTTCTCGGGCGAGGCGATGAGGAGCGCGTCGTGGGCGAGGAAGACCTCGCGCAGCTTGCGCGCGTTCGGCGGCGGCCCTTCGGCCGCCTCGAGGTCGCCGTGGTAGAGCGGCATCGGGTAGTCCTGCAGGTCGACGAAAGTCGCCTCGCCGCCCGAGGCCGCGACATGGCGCGCGCCGATGCGCGCGAGCTTCTTGTTGAGCGAGTCGCGGCGCGCGCTCCCCGCGAACACCAGCACCTTCACCATCGGCCGCCCTCCCTGTTCGCGCTCATCGCTTGTCGACGCTGTACGCGCCGGGACCGAACGCGACCAGGAGCAGCATCGCGCCCATGATCGAGACGTTCTTCATGAAGTGGATCTGCATCTGCTGCGCGGCCTTCGGATCGAGCCCCCAGAAGGCGTGGAAGATGAGCGTGGTCGGGATGAGCCACAGGAAGAAGAGGAGCGCGATCAATCGCGTCTTCCAGCCGAGCACGAGCAGGATCCCGCCGCCCAGCTCGAGGACGATGGTGAGCGCGGCGAGCACCTGCGGCATCGGCAGGCCCTTCGAGCCGATGTAGCCCGCGACGCCTTCGAAGCCGCCGATCTTGCCGAAGCCGGAGATCACGAAGATCAGGGCGACCAGGATGCGGCCGACGAGGGCGAGCGCGTTGGTGAGGCCGGGATTGCTCATGGGAGGGCTCCTTTTGTTGGTTGTGGGGAGGGGGTGGCTGCGGGGCCAAGGTTACGATGAAGTGGAGTTCCGGGGGAGTTGATACGTGAGCCAGCGCTTACCCATTGCCTTCATCGACGACTGTCCTATGACCCGCGCCGCTCGCGCATGGTGCTGACACCTCCGGCAAGCGGCGCATCGTCGGAGGGTCCGGCGCGCACGTA
>JAICTR010000215.1 GCA_025936275.1 Burkholderiales bacterium | reverse complement strand
TTCTGGGCGCTGATCGCCATCGTGGTCGGATCGACCGCAACGGGATGGCTGGGCACGCTGCAGCGCAGCGGCACGGATTTCAGCTTCTGGGTCGGCAACCAGGGACTGGAGTTCACCAGCATGGGCCGCGTCTGGCAGCTGCTGCTGTTCGTGGGCCTGCTGTTCTGGGCCTTCCTGCTCGGTCGCGCGTTGTGGCCCGCGCTGAAGACGCCTTCGGAAAGCCGCGGCCTGATCGCCATGGTGTTCCTGTCGGCCACCTGCATCGGCGGCTTCTACGCCACCTCGCTGACCTGGGGCCAGACCACCCACTACTCGATGGTGGAGTACTGGCGCTGGTGGCTGGTGCACCTGTGGGTCGAAGGCTTCTTCGAAGTGTTCGCCACCGCCGTGGTCGCGCTGATCTTCACGCGCCTGGGCCTGGTCGCCGCGTCCTCGGCGAACCGCGCCATCGTGATGGAAACCATCGTGTTCCTCTTCGGCGGCATCCTCGGCACCCTGCACCACCTGTACTGGACCGGTACGCCGACCTCGGTCATCGCCGTGGGCGCCGTGTTCTCCGCGCTCGAGGTGGTGCCGCTCGCGCTGATCGGCCTGGAGGGCTGGCGCAACTACCAGCGCACGAAAGCGGCGCCGTGGGTGGGCGCGTACAAATGGGCGATCCTCTCGTTCGTCGCGGTGGGCTTCTGGAACACCGTGGGCGCGGGGCTGCTCGGCTTCGCGATCAATCCGCCGGCGGCTCTCTATTACGTGCAGGGCCTGAACATGACCGCGGCGCACGGCCACGCGGCGCTCTTCGGCGTGTATGGCATGCTGGGCATCGGGCTCATGCTCTTCTGCCTGCGTGGGCTCTTCGCACGCAACCTCCATGCGGATCGCTTCCTCGCGCCCGCGTTCTGGGGACTCAACATCGGGCTTGCCATGATGGTGTTCATGTCGCTGCTTCCCGCCGGTCTCTACCAGGCCTGGCACAGCATCACGCAGGGCCTCTGGCATGCGCGCTCGCCCGCGATCGTGCACTCGGGCGTGATGGAGACGCTGGTATGGCTGCGCGTGCCGGGCGACATCGTGTTCTCGCTCGGCGCGATGGCGCTCGCGCTCTATGCGCTGCGGCTGCTGCGCCGGCCGAAGCGCGAGGTGCCGATCGCCGCGCCGATCGGCGAGGCGGGCACCGCGGACTGACGCGTGGCCGACGTCCCTTCCCACGCAAACCCGCGTACGCCGGCATTCGCGTACGCGGGCCCGGCCGGGCTCGAAGCGCCGCTCACCGCGGCGCTTTCGCGCGTGGTGGATCCCGAGATGGCGTTGAACATCGTGGACCTCGGCCTCGTCTACGGCGTGAAGGCGGACGAGGGTCGCGTCGACGTGGACCTCACCATGACGTCCGCCGCGTGTCCGGTGGCCGAGCTCATCATCGAGGACGTGACGAACGAGCTCACCGACCTCCTCGGCACCGAAACGAAGATCCAATGCCGCCTCGTGTGGGATCCGCCGTGGAGCCCGCAGCGCATGAGCCTGCGCGCGCGCACGGCGATGGGCTGGGACTGAGGTGGCGGGCGGACGCCTCGTGCTCCTCGCGTTGGCCGGGGCGAGCCTCGTCGCGGGCGTGCTCGGCGGGCTCGCGCGCCTCGGCGTGCCGATCGCCGTGCCCCATGCCGTGGTGGATCACGGTGCGCTCATGACCGGCGGCTTCCTCGGCACGGTGATCTCGCTCGAGCGGGCGATCGCGCTCGGAAAGCCCTATGCGTACGGCGCGCCGCTCTGCGCCGGCGTCGGTGCCGTGCTGGTCCTCGCGGGATGGCGCGAGCCGGGCTTGCTGGTTTCGCTCGCGGCACCGCTCTTCCTCCTCGCGGCCGGCATCGCGCTCGTGCGCCGGCAGCCGCTCGCGCACATCAAGCTGCTGTTCGTCGCCTCGATCGCGTGGCTCGTGGGCAATGCGTCGAATCTTTTCGCCGCGCCGCCGAACGCGACCGCCGCCTGGTGGTTCGCCTTCCTCGTGCTCACCATCGCCGCCGAGCGCCTGGAGATGACGCGCCTCATGCGCCGTCCGCGGATCGCATCGCCGCTTTTCGCCGCCGCGGTCGCGCTGGTGCTCGCCGGCGCGCTCCTCGCGCTGCCGATGCCCGCCGCGGGCGGCGTCGTGTACGGCGCGGGCCTCTTCGCGGTGGCCGCGTGGTGCCTCGCCTTCGACCTCGCACGCCGCACGCTCTCGACCGAGGGATTCTCGCGCTATGCCGCGGTCGCGCTCCTCGCCGGATACGCCTGGCTCGCGTTCGGCGGCATCGCATGGGCCGCGATGTCGGCGGGGAACGCACGCTGGCGCGATGCGGCGCTGCACGCGGTGGGACTCGGCTTCGTGATCTCGATGGTGCTCGCCCATGCGCCGGTGGTGGTGCCGGTGATCGCGCGGCGCGCCATGCGCTACACGCCGATGCTTTATTTGCCGCTCGCGCTGTTGCACATCTCGCTCCTGGTACGCATCGCCGGTGGGCCATTGGCCTTCGCAGCGCGCGAGTGGGGCGGTATCCTCAATGCGGCGGCGCTGCTCGCCTTCGCGGGAACGCTCGCATGGGCCCTCGTTCGTACGACCCGGACTGCCGCCGGGCCGGCCGCCCCAACCCGAAAAACCTGGAGGTCGCGTGGATAAGCTTTTCTCCCTTCTGGCAAGCCTGCTCGTTGCGCTCGCGCTCGTCGCGCTGGCCGCGTGCCATTCCGGCGACAAGGCGGCCGCGAAGCCGCTCGACAAGTACGACACCGCGCGCATGGATTTCAGCCCGCCGCCGGCGAAGGTGGAGAACGTGCGCCACACCGGATCGTTCTCGAAGGGGAGCGCCCTCTCGCTCGGCGCCGACGTGAAGCCGCTGGTGCCCGAGCAGGTGAAGGAGATCCAGATCGACGTCACGCACAAGATCATCGACCTCGCGCCGGGCGTGAAGTACGCCGCGTGGACCTTCGGCGACCACGTGCCCGGGCCGATCGTGCGCGCGCGGGTCGGCGACCGCATCAGGTTCTCGATGACCAACCGCTCCGACGAGCCGATGCCCGGCATCGGCTTTTCCACCGCGCCGATGATGCACTCGATGGACTTCCACTCGGCGATGGTCTCGCCCACCGACAAGTACCGCTCGATCGCGCCGGGCCAGACCATCAGCTTCGAGTTCACGCCCAACTACCCGGGCGTGTTCATGTACCACTGCGGGACGCCGATGGTGCTCGAGCACATCGCCTCGGGCATGTACGGCATGATGATCGTCGAGCCGCGCGAGGGCTATCCCACGCAGGTGCAGCGCGAGTACGCGGTGATCCAGAGCGAGTTCTACACCAAGGTCGATCCGCAGCACCGCAAGATCGACGGCGTGCCGCTCTATGTGCTCGACACCGAGCGCGTGCGCTCCAAGGCCCCGACCTACACCGTGTTCGGCGGCCAGTACAACCGCTACGTCGACCACCCGCTGGCGGCGAAGCCCGGCGAGCGCGTGCGGCTCTTCGTGCTGAACGTCGGGCCCTCCAACACCTCGAGCTTCCACGTGGTGGGGACGATCTTCGATCGGGTGTGGATGGACGGGAACCCCGACAACCAGTTGCGCGGCATGCAGACGGTGCTGCTCGGCTCTTCGTCTTCCGCGATCGTGGAGTTCATCGTGCCGGAGGCGGGCGGCTACACTTTCGTCGACCACCACTTCGCCAACGCCTCGCAGGGCGCGGTGGGCGTGATCGACGCCGGGGGCAAGGGCGAAGGCGAGATCGAGCACCACAACATTCCCGCCACCATGGCGCCCACCGACCCGGTCGCGATGCAGGGCAAGCTCACCTTCGAGAACCGCTGCCTCGCGTGCCATTCGATCGGCGGCGGCGACAAGATGGGGCCGGACCTGCACGGCATCACGCAGCGCGAGGACGTGGCGTGGCTCACGCGCTGGCTCACGAATCCGGAGGAGATGCTGAAGACCGATCCGAAGGCGAAGGCGCTGCTCGAGAAATACAAGGTGCCGATGCCCAACCAGAACATGACGCCCGAATCGATCAAGGAAGTGATCGCGTATTTCCAGTGGGCCGACGCGAACATCCACGTGCACGGCAAGGACGAGAAGAAGTCGACCAACCTCGATGCCTCGCGGCCGCCGTCGCAGACGCCCTCGGCGACGCCGATGGCCGCGCCGGCGACGAAGGAGGTGAAATGAAGATGCGCCTGGTTGCGCTCGGCCTCGCGGCCGGGCTCGTTCCCGCGGTGGCGCTCGCGTGCGGCACCTGCATCGAGGACAAGGTCGCGGCGACCTACGATTGGGACGTCGTGCAGCAGGCGAGCGCGCGCCGGCACGTGGTGGTGTTCGCCGCGGTGGAGGCGCCGGCGGATGCGAAGGCGCTCGCGAGCGCCGCGGCGCGCGTGCCGGGCGTGGATCGCGCGAGCGTGCGAACCGCCGATTCGCCGCGCGCGCTTTCCTTCGCGCTGGATCCGAAGCGCGCGAGCCCGAAGGCGGCGCTCGCGGCGATCGAGCGCGCGCCGGGGCTTTCCGGCGTGCGGCTCACGCTGGTGCGCGTGATGCGCTGACCGTGCTCCCGCTCGAAGATCCGGCCGCGGCGCCGCGCGGCTTCGCCCTCTGGGCGCTGGGCTTCCGCCCGTTCTATTTCCTCGCGGCGGCGTACGCGTCGCTCTCGGTGCTGCTGTGGGTGCTCGAGTACGCCGGGTGGCTTCCGGTGCCGGTCCTCGAGGCGCCGACGCGCCACGCGCACGAGATGCTCTTCGGCTACGCGTTCGCGGTGATCGCGGGCTTCCTCTTCACGGCGGTGCGCAACTGGACCGACCGGCCGACGCCCACCGGCGGCTGGCTCGCGGCGATCGTCGCGCTGTGGGTCGCGGCGCGCATCGCGGTGCTTTTCGGCGGCCCGATCCTCGCGGGAGTCCTCAATCTGGCGTTTCCGGTGGCGGTGGCGATCGGCATCGCGATACCGATGGCGCGCAGCCGCAACCGGCGCAACTACTTCTTCGTGCCGCTGCTCGTCGCCGTCGGGTTCGCCGCGCTGGCCGTGCACCTCGCGGTGATGGGCGTGCTGCCGTGGGAGGCGCGCACGGTGAGCATCGCCATCGCGCTGGATGTCGTGATGTTCATCATTGCCGTGGTGGGCGGGCGCGTGATGCCGATGTTCACCAACAACGCGATTCCCGGCGCGGGCGCGCGGCGCGTCGCCTGGATCGAGAAGGCGGCGCTGGGCGGCTTGCTGCTGCTCATCGTGGCCGACCTCTTCGCGGCACCGCCGGCGGTGCTCGCACCGCTCGCGATCGTGGTCGCGCTGGCGCACGCGGCGCGCCTCGCGTTGTGGCATCCGTGGCGCACGCTGCGCACGCCGCTGGTCTGGGTGCTGCACTTCGCC
>JAICTR010000504.1 GCA_025936275.1 Burkholderiales bacterium | reverse complement strand
CCCTCGTGCGCATCCTCGCGCAGGCGGGCGTGCGCAGGCTCTTCACGCTTTCCGGCAATCACGTGATGCCGGTGTTCGATGCCGCGCTCGACGCGGGCCTCGAGCTCGTGCACGTGCGCCACGAAGCGGCCGCGGTGCACATGGCCGATGCCTGGGCGCGCATCACCGGCGAGCCGGGCGTCGCGCTCGTGACCGGCGGCCCCGGACATGCCAACGCCGTCGGCGCGCTCTACACCGCGGCGATGGCCGAGTCGCCCGTGGTGCTGCTCTCCGGACACGCGCCGTCGGGCGAGCTGGGGCTCGGCGCGTTCCAGGAGATGAAGCAGGCGGCGATCGCGGCACCGCTCGCCAAGGCCTCGTGGGTGAGCACCGATGCGGGCGTCGTCGCGTGGGACGCGGCGCGCGCGCTGCGCATCTCGCTTTCCGGACGGCCCGGCCCGGTGAGCCTGAGCCTTCCCACCGATGCCCTCGAGGACCAGGCGCTTGCCGAGGACGATCCGCCGATCGACGACGCGCGCCCCGAGCCGATGGCGCTCGCCGAATCGCGCGCCGAATCGCTGCTCGATCGCCTCGGCGCCGCGCGCCGCCCGTTGATCCTCTGCGGTCCCGCGTCGATGGGACGCGAAGGCCGCGCGCGCATGCAGGCGCTGGAATCCGCGAGCGGCATTCCGGTGGTGGGCATGGAGAGCCCGCGCGGCATCAACGATCCGAGCCTCGGGCGGCTTGCGGAGCTCCTGCCGACGGCGGACGTGGTGCTGCTGGTCGGCAAGCGCCTCGACTTCACGCTGAAATTCGGCCGCGCGCCCGCGTTCTCCATGGTGTGCGAGTTCCTGCAGGTCGATGCCGAGGCGGCGGAGCGCGAGCGCGCGCGCCGCGCGGTGGGTGCGCGCCTCTCGACGAGCATGCGCGCCGACGCGGTTTCCGCGATCGAGTCGATCACGCGCGCGGCGTTGAAGCGCCCGCCGATCTCGAGCGGCTGGCGCGACGAGGTGCGCTCCGCCATCGCCTATCGTCCGGCGCAGTGGGATACGGCGCGCGCGTCGGAGCCGGGCCGGCTGCATCCGGTGCAGGCGTGCCGCCCGCTGCAGGCGCTGCTCGATGCGCATCCCGATTCGGTGCTGGTCGCGGACGGCGGCGAGTTCGGCCAGTGGGCGCAGGCGTGCCTCACCGCGCCGCATCGCGTGGTGAACGGCATCGCGGGATCGATCGGCGCGTCGCTGCCGTTCGCGACCGCCGCGAAGCTCGCGGTGGGCAACGCGCCCGTGATGGCGATGCTGGGCGACGGCACCTTCGGCTTCCATTCCGCGGAGCTCGATACGGCCGTGCGCTACGAGCTTCCGTTCGTCGCGGTGGTCGGCAACGACGCGCGCTGGAACGCCGAGTACCAGATCCAGGTCCGCGACTACGGCCGCGATCGCGCCATTGGCTGCGAGCTGCTTCCCACGCGCTACGACGAGGTCGCGAAAGCATTCGGCGGCTTCGGCGAGCGCGTCACCGACGCGGCCGAGCTGCTTGCCGCCGCGCGCCGCGCCCTCGCCTCCCGCGCGCCCGCCGTCCTCAACGTGATGATCGAGGGATTGCCGGCGCCGCAGGTGAAATGAGAACCGGAGAACCGGGGACAGACCACTTGTGCCGCATGCGAGAACGCCACGATTCGCACACGCCGTTCTTGCATGCGGCACAAGAGGTCTGTCCCCGGTTCTCAGTCGCCCAGCTCGCGCATCAGGCGGTAGAGGTCCGACTTGCCTTCGAAGCCGATGCCGGGAAGGTCGGGCATCGTGATGTGGCCGTCCTCGACACGCACGCCGTCGGGGAAGCTGCCGAAGGGCTGGAAGAGATCGGGATAGGACTCGGTGCCGCCGAGGCCGAGGCCCGCCGCGATGTTGAGCGACAT
>JAICTR010000244.1 GCA_025936275.1 Burkholderiales bacterium | reverse complement strand
TGGAGCTCGCCGACACGTCCGGCGGCGAGCCCGTGACCTACCAGATCGTCGGCGAGGACGAGGCCGACATCAAGCAGGGGAAGATTTCCTACTCCTCGCCGATCGCCAAGGCGCTCATCGGGAAGTACTCCGGCGACGTCGCCGAGGTGCGGACGCCGGGCGGGGTGAAGGAGTTCGAGATCGTGGACGTGAAGTACGTTTAGGTTCGGAGGGCGGGGGCTTCTTCGGCTCCGCCTGGTCCGGTTTCTCGCGATAGACCACCAGCATCTTCCCGATCTGCTGCACCGGGTGCGCCGCGAGCTTCTCGCAGATCGATTCCATCCAGACGTTCCTCGCGTCGCGATCCTCCGTCGCGGCGCGCACCTTGATGAGCTCGTGCGCCTTCAGCGCGCGGTCGACCTCGGCCAGCACCTCGTCGGTGAGGCCCTTGTCGCCGATGAGGACGACGGGTTTCAGGCGGTGAGCCTGCGCGCGAAGCTCGCTGCGTCGCGCGGGGGATAGGGTCGAGGCCATCGGGGCGATTATCCCTGATTTATCCCCGTGAGCCGGTCGTACGATCGGCGAGGGCCGAATTCAGCGCGCCTCGAAGAGGCTCGCGCGCCGCGCGAGCGGAAGCCGCCCGAGCCGCCGCACCACGGGCGCGAAGAGGCGCTCGAGCCATGCCGAGGCGCGCGCGGCGAACGGGGTGCAGAGTCCCCAGGAAAGCGTGAAGAGCGCGAGCGCCACGCCGCCCACCAGGACATCCGACGCCCAGTGCGCGCCCGCGACGACGCGCGGCATGATGAAGAGGATCGACAACGCCACCACAATCGCGCGCCAGCGGGCCCGCGCGCGCAACCCCAGGAACGTCGCCCACACGAACACCACCGAGGCATGGTCGCCCGGGAAGCTGCGCGAGGAGCTGTCCTTGATGTGGATCACGCGATCCCAGCTCGCGAAGCGCTGGCCGAGGCGGATGGCGCCATCGATGGCGAGCGAGGGGCTCGCCCGCTGCAGGTGCAGCGCGCGCACCGCCTCGGCGAACGGGCCGGCGCGGATCGCGAGGAGCAGCGCCAGCATCGCCACCAGCGCATAGAGCGCCGGCCGCACCTCGCCGCGCGCGAAGATCCAGCGGCCGCGCAGCACGATCGCGAGCATCACCAGCGCGACCAGCGCGTCCGCCGCGCGCATGTTGGCGAGCGCCATCGCGTGCGGCCACGCCCCGCTGCCGGCGAGCGAGCCGTTGAGCGCGTGGAAGACCGCCGCATCGAGCGCATCCCACGCCGCCCGCGTGCGCGGCCAGGTCCACGAGGCGAGGAGCGCCAGTGCCGCCGCATGGCATGCGAGGAGCGGTGCGACGCGCCAGCGCGCGGGAAGGAAGGAAGGGGTGACGGAGCTCATCGCGCCGGGCGATTCTGGCGCGCGCCGAGGAAGATTGCCAGTCCCGGCAGGCTCGCCACGATCACCATGAACCCGTACGCGAGCGAGAGCGTGAGCACCGCGGCGTTGTCGGCGCCCGCGAGCGCGAAGAGCCCGACCAGCGTTCCCTCGCGCACGCCCCAACCCGCGACCGAGATGGGCAGCGCGCTCACCACGAGCGCGGGCGGCACCATGACGAGGTAGGCGATCGGCCCATGGGGCAATCCCAGCGCGCGGCCGGCGACGCAGAAGCAGGCGATCGCGCAGAGCGGGGAGACGAGCGAAGTCGCGGCGAGCGCCGTGCGCCGCGCGCTGAGCGAGCGGCGCGCGCGCCCCGAGAGCGTGCGCAGCAGCGTCACCGGGCCCGTTTCCCGCCAGGGCCAGGGCACCAGCCCGATCCACAGGATGACCGAGGCCGCGAGGATGCCCGCGCCCATCGCGAGCGCGATCGCGCGATGCACCGCGGGCGGGAGCAATCCCGGATCGAGAAGGACGCCGGCGATCGAGAGCACCATCAGGCCGGCGAAGCCGAGCAGCCGGTCGAGCAGCACGCCGTAGAGCGCGTCGCGCTTGCGGAAGCCGCGCCGCGCGACGTCGATCACGCGGAACGCGTCGCCGCCGATGCCGGGAAGCGCCTGGTTGAAGAAGAGGCCCTTGAAGTAGCTCGCCAGGTAGAAGGGCGCGGTCGCGCCGAAGCCGAGGTTGCCCATCACGAGGCGCCAGCGGTACGCGGCTGCCGTGGTGCTCGCGAGCTGCAGCGCGAGCGCCGCGACGAGGAGCGCCGGGCGTGCCTTCGCGAGCGTCTCGCCGACGCGCGCGAGGTCGATCGAGCGCAGCACGAGCGCGAGGATCGCGACGGTCACCGCGATGCGCAGCGCGAGCATCGCCGCGGAGCGCGCCGGCCCGGGCCCGGGCATCGCGCTCATCGCGCCTCCCCGCGCCGATCCGCGTGGTAGTCCTCGAAGAGGCGCGCGAAATAGCGGCCGGCGTCGCGCCCGGCCTTGCGCACCGGAATCTCGATCACCGCGCCCGCGGGCCGTGCATGCGCGAGCACGTCGCGATCCTCGAGCGTGGAGGCGTCCTTCGCGACGAGAAGCAGCGTGCGGCCCTCCTCGCGCTCGGCGGGAAACCACAGCTCGTACATCAGGCCCACCTCGTCGAAGAGGCTTTCGCTCGCGGTGTCGAAGGCGGGCGCGGCGGCATTCGCGATGCCGGCCCGCTCGCGATAGCGCGTGCGGTAGAAGGCGAGGCCGCTCGCGATCCGGTTGCGGTCCATGCCGACCACCAGGATGTCGCGCCCGGTCTCGCGGCGCAGGCGCTCCACCAGGCGCTCGACGTCGCCGCCGAAATCGCGCCAGCCGATGAGGTGCAGGTCGCGCGGATAGCGCGCGCCGGGCAATCCGGGCCCGAGCCAGTGCAGCATCGCACCGTAGATGAGGAGGCACGCCACGATCGTCGGCGGCCACGCGCGGCGGCACAGTTCCAGGAGCCGTGGCCCCGCCGCGCCCGGCGCGGGCATGGCGACGAGCGCGAGGTACGGCAGCAGCGGCAGCCACACCGGCCCGGTCCAGTTGAGCTTGCTCACGCGAAAGAGGCTCGCCGCGGCGAACACCGCCAGCGGAACCAGCGCGAGCCAGCCGAGGAGCCGCGCGCTCGCTCGCGCCGTATCGTCGATGGCGCGATCGGCGCGCATGCGCCAGGCGGCGAGGCCGAGTCCCACGATCGACGCGATGCCGGTCGGCGTCACGAGCCCGAGGATGTTGCCGAGGAAGCGGTGCAGCGAGAACGAGAAGCCGCTCTCGATCCGGCCCCGGCTCTGGAAGAAGAACGAGATCCAGTCGTGCTGCCAGTTCCACGCGATCACCGGCGAGAAGAGCACGAGGGCGATGAGCGCCCCGAGGTAGGGCTCGCGGCGTGCCAGCCAGCCGCGCGAGCGCCGGTCGAGCAGCACGAAGAGCACCACCGCGATCGCGAGGAGCGCGATGGTGTACTTCGAGATCATGCCGAGGCCGAGGGCCGCGCCGAGGGCGAGCCAGGCGCGCGCTTCCCCCTTGGCAAGCGCACGATGCGCGAAGTACACGCTCGCCGCCCAGCAGGCGGTCTGCGGCGCATCGGGGCTCATGAAGAAGCCGAAGAAGAAATAGGCGGGCAGCACCGCCGCGAGCATCAGCGCGCCGAGCGCCGCCTCGCGCCCGAAGAGCTCGCGTGCGAGGCGCCAGGCGAAGTACCCGGTGCCGACCCAGCAGAGGAACGCGCCGCTCCGCACCGCGAGCTCGGTATTGCCGAGCAGCGCCACGCCGGCGCGGATCATCCACGCCACCATCAGCGGGTGGTCGAGGTAGCCGTAGTCGAAGTGCTGCGCGTAGTTCCAGTAATACGCCTCCTCGAAGATGAGCTCCGGCACGCCGAGGTAGAAGAGCCGCAGCAGCACCGCGCACGCGATGGCGGCGATGCAGAACGCATCCCACCGCACGGCCGGCGCCGCGTCGCGATCGCCGCCCGGGCGGCGCAGCGCCGCGAGGAGCGCCGCCACCGACGCGATCGAGGCGATCGCCTGCGCCGCGCCGAGGCTCGCATGGAAGACGTCGAGCAGCGAGGCGAGGAGCCCGCCGCGCAGGAACGCGATGAGCAGCGCGACGAGCACCAGCGTGCCCCAGCGCGGCACGGCATGCGGCGCAACGCGCCGGCGCAGAAGCGCGGCGAGCACGATCGCCACGGCGAAGGCGGCGAGGAATCCGGCGAGGTGCGCGCCGCCGTACCTTTCGGCGGACGGATGCATCGCGCGGAACACCAGCACGTCGGCGGCGACCGCGGCGGCGCCGATCGCGGCGAGCGCGGGCGCGCCGCCGCGCAGCGCGCGCTCCGTCAAGCGGGCCGCCCCTGGGCGAGCGCGTCGCGAAGCTGCTGCAGCACCGCCTGCGCCGGGATCGCCTGCAGGCAAACGTTGTTGGTGCACGGCGTGCGCCGGTGGTTGGCGGCGCTCACGCACGGCGAGCAGGCGAGCCCCGCGTAGATCGGCGTCGCGTTGCCGAGCGAGCCGTAGAGCGCCGGCGTCTCGGGCCCGAAGAGCACGAACGCGCGGATCCCGGTGACCGCCGAGAAATGGCCCGCGCCCGAGTCGTTGGTGAGCAGCACCTCGGCGATGCGATAGAGCGCCGGCAGCTCCTCGAGCGCGTGCACGCCGGCGAAGTTGAGGCAGCGCGGGTCGGCGACCGCCGTGCGCAGCCGCTCCGCCTGCTCGCGCTCGCCGGGCGAGCCGGTGATCACGACGAGGAGCGTGGGATCCGCGGCGAGGAGCCCGCGCATCACCTCGACGAAGCGCTCCGGCATCCAGCGGCG
>JAICTR010000462.1 GCA_025936275.1 Burkholderiales bacterium | reverse complement strand
GAGGAAGAGCGCTGCGCACGCGGCCGCGAGCGCCTGCGCCGCGCGTCGTGGCCCCTCGCCGTGCGGCGCCATCGCCAGCAGCGCCGCCGCGATGAGGAGCGCCAGCACGCCGCGCAGCAGCCACACGTGACCGAAGAGCGTGCGCCCCAGTACCACGCGCCACACGCCTTCGCGCAGCGCCTCGCCCACCGGCATGCCGCTCATGTGTCCCGCCTCGATGGCGAGCCAGGCGAGCGCGGTCACGATCGCGAGCGCGAGGCTCGCCGCGGCGAGCGCGCGCCCGCCGGGAATGAGCCGCCGCTCGCGCGCGACGCAATAGGCGAACGCGAACTGGCCGAAGAGCGTGATCGCCGCGGCGAAATGCAGCGCGCGCACGACGACCAGCAGCGTCCTCATCGGGCGCCGCCTCCGACCTCGAAGCTGAAATCGCCCTTCGTGACGTGGGTATCGGCCGAGAGCACGCGCCATTGCACGCGGTATTTTCCCGGCGCGAGCGGCGGCAGCGACGCGTGCATCATGGTGCTGTCCTTCGAGTCGACCGCGCCGTCCTTGCGATCGACCTCCTGCCCTTTCGCATCGAGCACCTGCACCCGGCTGAACGCCGGCTCGAGCGCCTGCGTGAACCAGAGCGTGACCCGTGCCGGCGAGGCGTCCACCTTGCTGCCGACACGCGGCTCGGCATGATCGAGGAACGCATGCGCGAGAGCGGCGGGCGCGGCGAGCGCGAGCCCGATCGCGACGAGGGCGCGTTTCATGCGAGCGGACGGCCCATGCCGTGCGGGAAGATGTCGTCGAGGAAGAAGTGCAGCTGCATGAGGACCCCGGTGCCGCCGCCGGTCGCGGAGTTCACCGGGATCACCGCCTCGATGCCGAGCTGGATGTAGCGGCCCGCCCAGAGCAGGCCCGGGTTCACCGTGCCGGTCCAGCGTCCGCCGCCGCGATCGAGCGGCTTCTCCATGTCGAGCTCGATCACCGGCACCAGGCGATTGAACGGCTCGCGCAGGCCCACATCCTTCACGAACGACTGCAGGTAGGGAACGCTGTATTCGATCGCGAGGCCCACGCCCAGCGTGTGGGGATGGCGCTCGATCGACGGCTCGCCGTCGTCGTCGATCGTGCCGCTGCTCGCGCGGCTCGGGATGCCGATGCCCACGGAGCCGGTGATCGCGAGTGGCTTCAGGTATTGCATGGAATCGGGGAGGTCGCCGAAGCCCTTGCCGGCGAAGATCGCGGGCGTGAAGGTGCTGAAATCTTCCGCGCCGATGCTCTTCGAGCCGCTGCGGCCGATGTCCCAGTCGACGCCGACCGACGCGATGCTCTCGTGCGCCTCATCGAGCAGGAACTGGTACTTCGCGCCCACGCCCCAGTTGTCGAAGCCGCGCTGCACGCCCTCCGCGCTCTTCATGCGCAGCCAGGTGCCGCCCACCTCGAGGCCGAAGTTGTCGGTGATGCGCTTGGCGAAGTCCATGGAGACCGCGGTTTGTTGGCCGCCGGCACCCTCGTCGCCCGCTGCGAGCGTGCGGCGCGAGACGGTGGGCAGTGCGAGCTCGTCCGCGACGAACGGATCGTCGGTCGCGAGCGTCGCGGGAAAGAAGCGCTTGCCGGCGAAGCCGTGCGCCTGCGCCGCGGGATGCAGGGCGGCGATGGCGAGCAGCGCCGGTACACATCGGATGAATCGTTTCATGTCGTCGTTCCCGAATGCATGTGCGAAACGTGCGAAGTCGCGCGCGGGCTTGCGCCGCCGCGGCTTCGCAGCTTGGAAAGGCTCGCGGACTACACGCGCAGGAGGGGCGGCGCGCGGCTCTCGGGAAGCTGCACCTCGATGCCGAACGGCATCGCGGCGCAGTGGGTGGGAAGCGTGACGAACGCGGTGGAGAAGGTGAACGGCGGCGCTTCGGGCGTCGCGTGGAACGCGACGTAGAAGGCCATGATGCAGAGGGGACAATGCGTGCCGCTGCCCTCGTGACCCGGCGCGGTGGGCGCGTCCTGCGCCGGCGCCTGCGCGGGATCCACCATCATGCCGGCCATGTGGCAGAGCGGCATCGCCTCGTGCTCGACGCTCGCATGCGCCGCCGAGATCGCCGGCCAAAGCGTCGCCCACGCGACTCCGAGGAGCGCGATCAGCGCGGCGATGCGGCGGCGGGTTCGCATGTCAGCAAGAACATCGGCCAGCCGTCATTGTTCCCCAAACCGGGGACCGTCCCCATTTTCCCATAGGCGGACCGTTCCGCCTAAGAGAAACCGGGGACTGTCCCTTTATCGGCGCACGGCGGG
>JAICTR010000334.1 GCA_025936275.1 Burkholderiales bacterium | reverse complement strand
CCCCCCGGGCGGGCCCCCCCCCCCCCCCCCCCCCCCCCCCGCCCCGGCCGCCCGGGGGGCGGGGCGCCCCCCCCGGGCCGCGGCAGCCAACGCCATGCGGCCAGGAGGCCCGCGACGGCGAGCGCCAGCGCCGCCGGGACCCCGGGCGCCGCATACGCCACGGCCACCGCCACGATCGCGAACGCGGACCAGCCGGCGGCGAGCGCGAGCGGCCAACGCGCGCGGCGCGCGGCGTGCGCGAAGGCGAGCAGGTGCGCGGCCTGGGCGAGGATCACGGCGAGCGTGAAGGTCGCCGAGCGCGAAGCGAACCCGGGACCGTAATCGAGCGCGAGGTAGAGCGTGATCGGCCCGCCGATCATCGGCAGCCCGCCGAGGTAGCCCGAGACCGCGTGTCCCCAGCGCCGCGCGGCGAGGCTCGCCACCCACACCGCCGCCGGCACGAGCGCGAGGCGCAGCAACGTGCGCGGATCGAGCAGCTCGGCGAACGCGGCGCCGGTCGCGCTCACCGCTCCGCGGCGCGCGCGCGGTTGCCGCCCGCGACCATCCGGTATTCGTAGAGGCGGCACTCGAGCGCGCCGTTGAAGAGCACGGTCTTGCGCGAGGGATGCAGGCGGATGCGCTTCGCGAGCTCCGGGTCGCCGGAGAAGATGAACGCGGTCCAGCCGGCGAAGCGTTGCTTCAGCGCGTCGCCGAGCACGGGATAGAACTCCGCGAGCCGCTCCTTCTCGCCCAGCCGCACGCCATAAGGCGGATTCGTGACCAGCATGCCGTGCGCGGCGGGTGCCGAAAGCTCGAGAAGGTTCGCCTGCTTGAAAGTCACCGCGCCCTCGAGCCCCGCATCTTGCAGGTTGCGGCGCGCCTGCTCCACCGAGCGGCCGAGGAGGTCCGAGCCGTAGATCGGAAGTAGCCCGAGCGGCTTCTGCTCGCGAAGCGCGGCGGCGTGCAAGCGCTCCCAGCGCGCCGCCTCGAAGCGCGCGAGCTTGCGGAAGCCGAAGTCGCGCTCACGCCCCGGCGCCCGCGCGAGCGACATATCGGCGGCCTCCGAGAGAAACGTTCCCGCGCCGCACATCGGATCGAGAAGCGGCATGCCCGGCTTCCATCCCGCGAGATGCAGGATGCCCGCGGCGAGGTTCTTCTTGAGCGGCGCCTCGCCCACATGCTCGCGCCGCCCGCGCTTGAAGAGCGGCTCGCCGCTGGTGTCGACATACAGCGTGCACTCGCGCGCATCGAGGAACGCGTGCACGCGCACGTCGGGATCGCGGGCGGAGACCGAGGGACGGCTGCCGGTGGCATCGCGGAAATGGTCGGCGATCGCGTCCTTCACGCGCAGCGTCACGAAGTCGAGGCTCTTCACCGGGCTGCGATGGGCATTCGTCTCGACCTTGAAGGTGCGCTCCACCGCGAAGAGCTCGCGCCAGCGCACCTCGCGCGCCGCGCCGTAGATGTCGTTCTCGTTCGCGTAGGGAAAGCGCGCCACGCGCCACAGGATGCGGCTCGCGATGCGCGAGCGCAGGTTCGCGGTGTACACGAGGTCGAAGGGCCCGGTGAACGCGACGCCCGCATCCGCCGGCTGCGGGCGCAACGCGCCCAGCGCCGCGAGCTCCTCGGCGAGCGCCGGCGCGAGCCCGCGCGGGCACGGCGCGAAGAACGATTCGCCCGAAGGCGCCGCCTTGCGCAATAACCGCGGCTTTTCGCTGTTCACCGGGAAATCGGGGAGGGCCCGCGCCTAGAAGGGCTTCACGACGACGAGGATCACGATCGCCACCAGCAGCACGGTGGGGATCTCGTTCACCCAGCGGTAGAAGACGTGCGTGCGGCGGTTGGCGTCGCGGGCGAAATCGGCGCGCAGCTTCGCGAGCCAGAAGTGATAGGCGACGAGCAGCGCCACGAGCGTCACCTTCGCGTGCAGCCATCCGCCGGCGAAGCCGAAGCCCAACCACAGCGCGAGGCCCGAAGCCACGGCGAGCACCATCGAGGGCAGCATGATGCCGCGATAGAGCTTGCGCTCCATCACCTTGAAGCGCTCGTTCGAGGCGGTGTCGGTCGCCTGGGCGTGATAGACGAAGAGCCGCGGCAAATAGAAAAGACCCGCGAACCAGGAGACCACGAAGACGATGTGGAAGGCCTTCAACCAGAGCATAGGTGTATCATTTTACGTGATGTTTTCCCGCCTCCCCGGTGCGGCCGCCGTGGCCGCGATGCTCCTCGCCGCGGCCGCTGCGCACGCGGCCCCTGTCGTCCAGACGCCGCACGTCGAAGCACAGCTCGTGAGCGACCAGCTCTCCGCGCAGCCCGGCAAGCCCGTGCTCGTCGGATTGAAGCTGCGCATGATCCCCGAGTGGCACACCTACTGGAAGAACCCGGGGGACTCGGGCCTGCCCACGCGCATCCGTTGGGAGCTTCCGCCGGGATGGCAAGCGGGACCGATCCGCTGGCCGTATCCGTCGCTCCTGCCGGTCGGCCCGCTCATGAATTACGGCTACGAGGACGACGTGGTGCTGCTCTCCGAGCTCACGCCGCCCGCCGATGCGAAGGGCACCGCGGACATCAAGGCGCACGCGCAGTGGCTGGTGTGCAAGGACATCTGCGTCCCGGAGAAGGGAGAGCTCGACCTCGCGATGCCGGTCTCGGATGCGGCGCCGAAGAAGGACATCCGCTTCCTCGCGCACATCGAGCGCGCCGAGGAGCGCCTGCCCGCGGATCCTCGCGGCTGGAAGGCGCAGGCCGCGATCTCCGGCGGCTCGCTCGTGGTGCGCATCGCCGCGCCCGAGGGCAAGGCCGTGCCGTCGAAGGTGACGTTCTTCCCCGAGCGCGAGGAGCTGATCGTCCCCGCCGCGCCGCAGAAGGTGACGCGCGAGGGGGACGCGCTGCGCATCGAGATGAAGCTCGCCGATCCGCCGCCGAGGTCCCTCGAGGCGGTGAAGGGCGTCGCGGTATCGCCCTCTGGCTGGGCCGGCACCGACCAGCGGCGCGCGATCGAGGTCGCGGCGCCGGTGGTCGCCTCGCTTCCGGCGGCGGCCGCGGGAACGCTCGGTTCCTTCACGCCCAATGACGGCGGCATCGGCGGAAGCCTCCTCGCGGCGCTCGCGTTCGCGTTCATCGGCGGCTTGATCCTCAACCTCATGCCGTGCGTCTTCCCGGTGCTCGGCATCAAGGTGATGGGCTTCGTGAAGCACGCGCACGGCTCGCCGTATGCGATGCGGCTGCAGGGCGCGACGTTCGCGCTCGGCGTGCTGCTCTCCTTCCTGGTGCTCGCGGGATTGCTGCTCGCGCTGCGCGCCGGCGGCGCCGAGCTCGGCTGGGGCTTCCAGCTGCAGTCGCCCACGGTGGTGGCGCTCCTCGCGTGCCTCTTCTTCGTGCTGGCGCTGAACCTCGCGGGCCTCTTCGAGTGGGGCGCCTTCGCGCAATCGATGACCTCGAACGTGAGCGCGCGCGGGCGCTACGCCGACGCGTTCCTCTCCGGCGTGCTCGCATCCGTGGTCGCGACGCCGTGCACGGCGCCCTTCATGGGCGCGGCCGTCGGCTTCACGCTCTCGCAGGATGCCGCCGTGGCGCTCGCGGTCTTCATGCTGGTCGGTGCCGGCATGGCGCTCCCGGTGCTCGCGCT
>JAICTR010000525.1 GCA_025936275.1 Burkholderiales bacterium | reverse complement strand
GTTCGAGTGCACGTGCTGCAGGACCGCGGTGAGCCGCTCCAGCCCCATGCCCGTGTCCACCGACGGACGCGGCAGCGGATGCAGCGTGCCCTGCTCGTCGCGGTTGAACTGCATGAAGACCAGGTTCCAGATCTCGATGTAGCGGTCGCCCTCGGCGTCGGGCGAGCCGGGCGGGCCGCCGGGAATGCCGGGGCCGTGGTCGTAGAAGATCTCCGAGCACGGGCCGCAGGGGCCGGTGTCGCCCATCTGCCAGAAGTTGTCGCTCTCGTAGCGGCGCCCGCCCGGCTTGTCGCCGATGCGGATGCAGCGCTCCTTCGGGACGCCGATCACCTTCGTCCAGATGTCGTAGGCCTCGTCATCGGTCTCGTAGACGGTCGTCCAGAGCTTCTCCGCGGGCAGGCCGTATTCCTTCGTGATGAGCTCCCAGGCGAACTGGATGGCCTCGCGCTTGAAGTAGTCGCCGAAGCTGAAGTTGCCGAGCATCTCGAAGAACGTGTGGTGCCGCGCGGTGTAGCCCACGTTCTCGAGGTCGTTGTGCTTGCCGCCCGCGCGCACGCATTTCTGCGCGGTGACGGCGCGGTGGTACGGCCGCTTCTCGTTGCCGAGGAAGACGTCCTTGAACTGGTTCATCCCCGCGTTGGTGAAGAGGAGCGTGGGATCGTTCGCCGGGACGAGCGAGCTCGAGGGGACGTGCGCGTGCCCCTTCGAGACGAAGTAGTCGATGAATTTTTTTCGAATCTCTTTGGTATTCATGGCGTTGGGGCGAATGCCCCCGAGTCCGGCGCGATCGCCGGGCAAACCGTAAGGATATCAAAAGATTAGCGGAGCACCGCACATGGGACGTGCGATACGCGCGCGGAAGCGGGCGCCCCCGCGCGATGTTGTGACGATCCTCCCTCCCGACGGAGAGGGCGTCGTTCAAATCGCCGCGTTGAGGACGATCACCGCCGCGACCATCAGCAGCGCGATCGTGTTCTGCATGCGATAGCTCATCGCGATTTCTCCACGGTCCTGAGGAAGCCGAGCACATCGTCGAGCGGGAAGCCGCGGCCCTGGAGGAAGCGCGCCTGGCGCGCCTTCTCGCGCGAATCGACGGGCGGCGCACCGAAGCGGCTGCGCCACACCGATTCCATGCTCGAATGCCCGTCGGCCGCCGCGGCGCGAAAGCCGCGCGCGATGGTTTCCTCGTCCACGCCCTTGGCGCGCAGCTGCTGCGCGAGCTTGAGGGGCCCGAAGCGGCGCGCCTTGGCGCGGATGGATTGCTCGGCGAAGCGGACATCCGAAAGCCAGCCGCGATTCACCAGGTCATCGAGCAGCGGCCCGAGCGCTTCGCCCTGCGCCACGTGCGGCGCGAGCTTGCGCTCGAGCTCGCTCCTGGAATGCTCGCGGCGCGCGAGCAGACGCAGCGCGCGCGCCTTGAGGGAGGGTTCCGGACGTTGGCGGGTCATCGGGTGGGTCCCCGATCGCTGTTGGCCGACGCAAACGTCGAGGGACGATCACTCGCCTTCGGCGGCTTCGGCCTCGTGCGACTCGGGCATGCCGCCGGCGATGCCGACCGCCTCGCGGATCTTGCGCTCGATGTCCTGGGCGATGGCCGGGTTCTCGCGCAGGAACTCGCGCGTGTTGTCCTTGCCCTGGCCGATCTTCTCGCCGCCATAGGCGTACCAGGCGCC
>JAICTR010000064.1 GCA_025936275.1 Burkholderiales bacterium | reverse complement strand
GCGGCGCCTTCCGTTGCACGCGCCCGGTCGATGGACTGGATGTCGCGATCGTCGATGATGTGCTCACGACCGGCGCCACGGCCGACGCGCTCGCGGGCGTGCTGAAGCGGGCCGGCGCGCGGACGGTGTCGATCTGGGCGGTCGCGCGCGCACCCGATCCTTCGCTTCCATGACGCCCTTCGAGGTCGTGCTCCACCAGCCGGAGATCCCGCCCAACACGGGCAACGTGATCCGCCTGTGCGCGAATGCCGGCGCGCGCCTGAATCTGGTCGAGCCGCTCGGCTTCTCCATGGACGACCGGCAACTGCGCCGCGCGGGCCTCGACTATCACGAGCTCGCGACCGTGCGCGTGCATCGCGATTGGCCGGCGTGCCTGGCGGCCCTGGGCGACGCGCGGCTCTTCGCCATTTCCGCGCGCGGCGAGGTGCGTTACACGGATGTCGCATTCCAGCCGGGCGATGCGTTCCTCTTCGGCGCCGAAACGGCGGGCCTGCCGCAAGCGTTGCTCGATTCGATCCCCGCGGAACATCGCTTGCGCCTGCCGATGCGGCCGGATAACCGCAGCCTCAACCTCTCGAACGCCGTGGCGGTCGTGGTGTTCGAGGCCTGGCGACAAGTCGGTTTCGCAGGCGGCGCGTAGCCGCGGCGACGAGCGGCGCGATTCGGCGCACGAACGGCCGAAAGTTACAGGCCGATTACCGCTGAAACGCTGAAGCGGCAAAAACCCGAGTCAAAACAGCCGGTTCTGTGGACGAACTCACAGAATTGCAGCCTCCGTCGGCATCTAATGGGCCCCGAAACAACGCGGGCCGAGAGGCCCTGGACCGATCAACCAAGACGGAGTGACCATGAAAAACTCGAATTCGAAACTGCTCAGGGCCGCGCTCGCGATGGCGCTCGGCGCCAGCCTTTCGGCCGCGCTTCCCGCCAACGCAGAATCCACCACCGTGAACGGCAACGGCGCGCTCAGCACCAACGCGCGCATCGATTTCTCGGTCGTGATCCCGCGCTTCCTTTCCTTCCGCGTCGGTACCACCGGCGTGACGATCGACCAGATCACGTTCTCGCCCACGGCCGCGACCGTCGGCAACAGCACGCCGATCTCGGGCACGGGCGGCGACGCCGGCGCGGGCACCGCGGCCAACGTCTCCGTGCTCGGCAACGGCGGCCAGATCACGATCAGCGAGGCGAACAACAGCGCCGGCGCGGGCCTCAAGCACGCGACGCTCGCCGACACCATCAGCTATACCGAGATCACCACCTCGTCGAGCGACGGCAACCTGCCGGCGCCCGCGCTCTCGAACGCCGGCGGCAACACCAGCACGCCGGTCCTGAACGGCGCGAGCAGCGTCACCAACCGCACCGCGGTGTGGACCTACGCGTATGCGAACACGACGATCCCCTCGGCCGGCACCTACGGTACGAGCGCGAAGGGCGGCCGCGTCACGTATACTGCGTCGATGCCGTAAGCGCTGCTCCGCGGACCAGAGCGAAGGCCGGGGCAGCGCGAGCGCCCCGGCCTTTTTTCATGCCATGAAGAAGCAGCTCTTGTGTTGGATCCTGCTGGCGTCGCTGCCGGCATCCGCGGCGACCGTGGTGATCGGCAATGGGGGCGGACGGCTGATCCTGCAGATCGGCAGCACCGGCGGCACGGTGAACCAGGTGAACTTCACCGTGCCAGGCGCGAGCGTCGGCAACGGCGTGGCGGTGACGAGCGCCAGCGTGACGCCGGCGAGCCCCACATGCCCCGCGAATAGCATCCTGGTGGATGTGCAGGCGCGCTCGCAGCTGTTCCGGCCGCGTACCGCGACCCTCACCGCGGATTCTTCCACGCCGCTCACCGCGGGTTCCGCGACGATTCCCTTCTCGCAGTTCGCCTGGACCTCGACCACGCCGGGCGGCGGGCCGAACGGCTGCCTCAACGCGCCGACCACGATTCCCTCGGGCATCTTCTCCGGCAGCGCCGGGCAGCCGCTCATCAGCTTCAACACCTCGCGCCGCGCCTGCATGTGCGCGCAATTCCGCTACCTCAACCAGAGCGTCGTCTCCGCCGGCACCTACACCGGGCGCGTGACCTATACGCTCTCGATGCCGTGATGCGGCGCTGGGCGTTCTTCGCCGCCGGATTGCTCCTCTGCGGCGCGGCATCCGCATCCATTCGCCTCGACGATTCCCTCTCCCCGCGCCAGCGCGTGGAGGCGACCGCCCATTGGCTGTACGACGGCGCCGGCGACTGGAACGAAGACCAGATCAACGCGCTCGTGGCGGACGTGAGCGCGATGGAGTTCCGCCTGCGCACCGCGCCGTACGTCGGCAAGAACGCGGAGATCTACCTCGCCATTCCGCAGCACGTGAAGGGCCTCACGACGCCTACCGCGCTGCGTGTCGAGTGGACCACGCGCGGCACGTTCTCGCCCGGTTCCGTGGTGCCGGGGCAGCGTGCGCTCGTGTGGCGCGGTAAGATTACGGACGCCGTGATGTCGGATTACCTGGATTTCCGGATCTACTTCGACGCGCGCACCTCGGAGCGAGGCATTGAGTTCGACCCGATCTTCGAAATCGACATCGCGCCTTAGCGCGCTCGGCGCCGCGGCGCTCGCGCTGTTCCTGGTTTCCTCCGATGCCGTCCCGTTCGCCGGGCTCGTGAGCCCGCCGCGCTTCGAGTTGCGCGCGAAGCCCGGAGAGGTGCTGCACCAGGTGCTCGACATCGGCAACGACGCCTCCATTCCGGACGAGTTCGCGATCTCCACCGCCGACTGGCTGCTCAACGCCAAGGGCGGCGTCGAGTTCGAGGAGGCGTTGCAACCGGGAAGCTGCCGTCCCTGGGTGCGGATCGAGCGCCACAAGGTGAGCATGCAGCCGCGCGGCGTGCGCAAGTTCCGCTTCGAGGTGCACGTGCCCGAGGGCGCGCCGGCGCAGGAGTGCCGCTTCGCGATCATGGTCGAGAAGGCGGCGCCCACCGCGCCGCAGGTGAGCGCGGGCAACATCCAGTTTCCGCTCGAGGGCCGCATCGGCGTGATCGTGTACGTCGCGGTCGGCGAGGTCGCGCCCAGGCTCGAGCTGCGCGGCGTGGGCCTGCGCGAATTCAACGGCCAGCTCACGCCGGCGGCGACTTTCCACAACAGCGGGAAATCCCACGGCCGGCCCGAGGGCGTGCTCGAGGGGCGCGACGCCTCGGGCAAAAGCTACGAGTTCGTCGTGTCGCCGTTCCCGATCCTCCCCGGCGAGACGCGCGCGGTCGCGCTGTGGCCGCAGGAAGGGCCCGACAAGAAGATGCCGAAGCTCGTCTATCCGGTGCGCCTGCACGGCACCATCGAATGGGACGGCGGCAAGCAGGAGATCGACTCCACGCTCGCCGGCGCGCCGCAGGTCAAGGCCGGATCTTCGTAAGCGGGATGTCGAGCCTCGCGTCGCCGCGCAACGGGACGTCGGCGATCGGCGGATGCTGGTCGTCGCTGCTCCAGGGCAGCGGCAGCGCCTCGTTGAGGATGCGCAGGCTGTGGCTGCCGGGCGAGACGAGGCTGAAGGTGAAGCGGCCCTGCGCGTCGGTGGTCACCGGGTAGCGCCCGTCGAGATAGAGGGTCACGTTGGCCGCCCCGCGCTCGGTCGCCTGCCGCATGCCGTCGCCGTTGTCGTCGAAGAACACGACGCCGACGATCCTGCCGCTCCCCGGCCCGTTGCGCAGTCCCAGCGTCTGGTAGGGCGTGCCCGAGGATTCCTCGTAGCGGATGCCGATCAGCAGGCGCTTGTCGTTCTGCGTAGTCGGCACGTCGGTACCGGGGATCACCGGCGCCGCCTGGAAGGTGTTCACGCTCAATTGCGCGAGCGCGAGCCAATTGCGCGCGAAGGGCCAGCTCGCCGTGGCGCTCACGTTCACGTTGTTCTCGACGCCTTGCGCGCCGTCCACGCGGCCGTACACGACGCTCGCATCCCAGAGGGTGTCGCTGAAGAGCGGGCCGTGGGCCGACACCCCCGCGGTCGAGCGCGTGGTGCGCGCGCCCAGGTCGTTCTCGCGCGAATAGCCGAGCGTGGAGCTCAGCGATACCGGTCCCCACGACGGCCAGTCCTGGCTCCACGAGAGCGTGTCGATGGTGCTCCCCGGCGCGCCGCTCGCCGTGCCGCGGAACGCGGTGAGGTCGAAGCGGCTCAGGCCGAGCGGGGTCGTCCATGCCGCGTAGCCGTTCCCCGAAAGCGACGCGCCGCGCGGCGATGCGCCGTGGCGCGTGCGCGTCTGCTGGTAGGTGAGGCCGGCGCCGACCGTGAGGTTGCGATCGATGCGAAGCGAGAACGTGCCGTAGCCGGTCGCCGAGCGCGTCGCGGTACGCGAGGGATCGTCGTCGATGTTGGTCTGCACGTAGTCGGCGCCGCCGGAGATGGTGTAGCGCAGCATCTGGTAATCGCCGCGCCAGTAGGCTCCGCGCTGGTCGTTCACCATCGGCGCCTCGCTCCACGCCAGATCCGGGTCGAGGTGGAAAAGGCCGAAGCGCTGGCGCAGGCGCCCGCTCGTCGAGTCGCCGTCGAACCACGCGCCGAAGCGCGAGTGGTCGTCCACCACCACCTGCGCCTTGTCGTGCACGAACGCGCCGATGCTGCCGTACTCCGCCGCGGCAGTCGCCGCCGTATGGTCCGGCACCACGCTCGAGCCGCGCAGGCTGATCGCCTGGCCGCCGAGCGTCCACGGCCCGGTGCGTTGCGTGTACGCGAGGCCCGCGACGTTGCCGGACGTGGGATCGAAGGTCTGCACCGCCGAGCCCTCCAGGCGCCCGATGTGTCCGGCGTAGCCCATGAAGCTGTGCTTGCCGTCGGAGATCACCGTGCTCGCGCCGGACATGAGCGAGGTCGGCAGGTAGATGCGATACGAGGAATTGAGGAAGTCCGGCGGCGTGCGCACCACGCCGAGCGCGTTGTCCGCGAGCCATCCTTCGACGAGCGGGAATCCCTGCTGGAAGAGCGTGAAGCGGCCGCCGTCACGCCGCCCCGCGAGGCGCTCGCCAGCGGGCGCGCGCGTGTCGCGCAACGCGCCTTCGAGGAAGAAGTCGCCGTAGTTGAGCGTCTCGCGGCGCAGCTGCACCTGCACGCCCTGCTCGAGGCCGCGTCCTCCCGTCGGCGGCTCGCGCGCCTCGGCACGGTATTCCGCCGAGACGTAGCGGCGGCCCGGCAGGAGCTCGGCCTCCTCGCGACTCGTGCCTTCGGGCGACTCGGGTGCCATGCCCTCGATCAGCTGGTCGACATACGCGGGCGCGGGCGGCGGCTTCGGCGCGGGCGGCGGACCGGGCGCGAATTCCGGTGCGGGCACCGTGGTCGGCGCGGCCTCGGCGGCGCGGCGATCGAATGCCGCAGGAGGTGGAGCGATCGGCGCGGCGCCTTTCTCTCGCGCGATCCCCGCGCTTTTCTCCGCGGGCCCGGCCGAGCGCGGGGCTTGCACGACGTCGGGCGGCAGCGCGAGGCGCGCGCCGGGAACCAGGCGATCCGGATCGCCATCGACGAACGCATCGCGATTGTGCTCGACGAGATATTCGCGCAGCCGCGCCTGGCGCTTCCGGTCGCCGTGGAAGAACTGCTGCGCGATGAGCCGCAGGTGCTCGCCCGGCGCGACGATCCAGTAGCCTTCTTCGCGCGCCTCGGCCGCCTTGCGGTCGCGCGCGGCGAGAATCGCCTGCCGTTCGGGGGAAAGGGCGTGCTGCGCCGCGTGGAGCGGCGTTGCTGGAATGATCGCGACGAGCGCACGCGCGACGGCGAGCCCGAGTCGCGCGTTTGTTCTTCGCGAGTTGTGCGCCACAGGCGTCGGCACGATGGGTCGCATTATGACCCACGGTTCCGGCGCGGCCAATCGCGCCGTGCGCTCGGCGCGGCTTCAGGTGTGCTCGGGACGCGTCTCGCGCGAGAGCAGCGACTCGACCGCGGCGAGCGGCGCGAGCCCCTCGAAGAGCACCGCGCACACCGCCTCGGTGATCGGCATGTCGACCGCGTGGCGCCGCGCGAGGTCGCGCGCGGCGCGCGCCGAAGACACGCCTTCGGCGACGTGCCCGAGCTCGGCGAGGATGCGTTGCACCGGCAGCCCCGAGGCGATGCGCATGCCGACCGCGCGATTGCGCGAGAGGTCGCCGGTCGCGGTGAGCACCAGGTCGCCCAGCCCGGTGAGTCCCATGAACGTGTCCGGCGCGCCGCCCATGCGCACGCCCAGGCGCGCCATCTCCGCGAGCCCGCGCGTCACCAGCGCCGCGCGCGCGTTGGCGCCGAGGCCCAAGCCGTCGCTGATGCCCGCGGCGATCGCCATGATGTTCTTGAGCGCGCCGCCCAGCTCCACGCCGAGGACATCCGCGCTCGAATAGATGCGCAGCGGCGCGTGGTGCAGTGCCGCGGCGGCATTGCGTGCGAACGCCGGGTCGCGCGAGGCGACGGTGAGCGCCGCGGGAAGGCCGCGCGCCACCTCGAGCGCGAAGCTCGGGCCCGAAAGCACGCCGACTTCCTGCCATCCCGGAAGGGCCTGCGCGGCGATCTCGTGCGGGAGGCGCGAGGTCTCGAGCTCGAACCCCTTGCACGCCCAGAGGAGCGGCATCGCACGCCCATGGGCGGCGAGCGCCACGAGCGCCTCGCGCAATCCGACGGTCGGGGTCGCGACGATGACGAGCTCGCGTCCGCGCGCCGCTTCGGCGATCTGGTCGGTGACCGTGACGCCGGCGGGAAGCTCGACGTCGGGGAGGTACAGGCTGCGCCGCGTGGCGGCGATGCGCGTGCGTTGCGCGGCGCTGCGCGTCCACAGGATGACGCGGTGGCGCGGTGCGAGGGCCGCGGCGAGCGCGCTGCCCCACGCGCCGGCGCCGAGGATCGCGATGTCCATGCCGCGCGGCGCGTCCCGGCGCTCAGGCGCCCCAGACGTGCGAGGTGCGGATGTAGCCTTCCTGCCCGTCGCGATGCCGAACCTTCACCCAGCCGTTGGCGGGCGGCTCGACGATCTCGAGGAGCACCTGCTTGTACGCCTCGAACACCAGCGGCGATTGCGCGTCCGGCGCGGCGCGCACGTCGGCGAGCGGCACGGTGACCACCACCATCGTGCGATCGCCCAGCGCCGTGTTCTCGATCCAGCCCACCTCGCCGTTCGCGTCGCGCACCTTGGTCCACTGGTCGAGCTTCACCAGCACCTCGAACGGATAGAAGCGCGTGACGGCGAAGAGCTTGTCGGCGCGCGTGGAGGGCGCGTCGTAGAGGATCGCGGGCTTGTCGCCGAGCGAGCGGTACTCCGCGCCGCACGCGGCGCCGGCGGCGAACAGCAGCGCGGCGGCGACGAGGCGCAGCATCGCTCAGTGCGAGGAGGTGGGCGTGATGATCTGCACCGCGGGCTCGGCCGCCGGCTGCGGATCGCGCTGCGCCTGGTAGATCGCCTCGAAGTTCACCGGCGAGAGCACCACCGGCGGGAAGCCCGCGCGCGTCACGGTATCGGAGACCACTTCGCGCGCGTACGGGAAGAGGATGTTGGGACACGCGATCCCGAGCACCGCCTCGAGCTCCTGCGCGGGGACGTTGCGGATCACGAAGATCCCGGCCTGCGCCGCCTCGACGAGGAAGAGCGTCTTGTCGTTCACCTTCGCGGTCACCGTGACGGTGAGCACCGTCTGGTACACGCCTTCCTCCACGCCCGTGGAGTTGTGGTGCAGCTGCACGTCCACGGTCGGCGCGTCGCGCTCGAGGAACGACTGCGGCGCGTTGGGGATCTCCAGCGACAGGTCCTTCACGTAGACCTTCTCGATCGAGAAGACGGGCTGGTTGGTCTGCGATTGGCTCATCGGGGATTCCTCGGGAAGGGTCTGGGGTTGCCGCGCATCAGGCGGCGAGCAGGGGATCGAGCCCGCCCGCGCGGTCGAGCGCGGCGAGGTCGTCGTAGCCGCCGACGTGACGCTCGCCGACGTAGATCTGCGGCACGGTGCGCCGCCCGGTGCGCTGCGTCATCTCGTCGCGCCGCGCGGGCTCGAGGTCGACGCGGATCTTCTCGATCTCCGCCACGCCCTTCGCACGCAGCAGGCGCTCGGCCATCAGGCAATAGGGGCACACGCCGGTCGCGTACATCGTCACTTTCGCCATCGCCTCACTTCTCCACCGGCAGGCTCGCCTGCTGCCATGCGTTGAGCCCGCCCTTCAGCATGTAGACCGTGGCGAATCCGGCGCGTTTCAGCACGCGCGAGGCGGAGCCCGCGCGAGGCCCGGATCGGCAGGTGACGAGCACCGTGCGCTCCTTGTACTTGCCGATCTCGCCGACGCGCCGCTCGAGCTCGCGCAACGGGATGTTGCGCGCCTTGGGCAGGTGGCCGGCGGCGAACTCGGCCGGCTCGCGCACGTCGAGAACCAGCGTCGTGCCCTGGTTGAGGAGCCGCGTCGCCTCGAGCGTGCCGATCTCGTTGGAGGCGCCCGCGAGCCGCATGATCTCGGGCCAGATGAGGAACGCGCCGCTCACGACGAAGAGCACGGCGAATACCCATACCGGCATGCCGGCGACGTTGCCGAGGAGGAACTGGTGCACGGGAAGCTTGCGTCGGGGAAACGAATATTTTAGCAGACCGATCCGCGATTCCCGCGTCAGCCGAAGTGCCCGAACGCCCATTGCAGCGCCCAGAGCGCCGCCATCCCCGTCGCGACCGCGGCGAACGTGTTGCGCAGGTAGAACGTGGCCACCATCGCGATGAGACCCGCCACGAGCCGCGGGTTGGCGAGGGAAAGGTCGGGCGTGCCGCCCGCCATGAGGAGCCCGGGTGCCACGATCGCGGCGAGCACCGCGGCCGGCACGAACTTGAGCGCGTGCCGGAACCAGTGCGGGAAGCGGTGCGGGTCGGCGAAGAGCATGAACGACGCGCGCAGGAAAAAGGTCGAGAACGAGACCCCGGCGATGGCGATCCAGACGCTCATCGCCGCCGCCCCGCCTCGATCGCGAGCCCCGCGCCGATGCCACCGAGCGAGGCCACCACCAGCGCGAGGCGATAGGGAAGTCCCGCCGCGACGAGCGCGATCGCGGCGGCGACGATCGCCGCGGCGAGGTCGGCGCGCGTGCGCACCGCCGGCACCAGCAGCGCGATGAACGCGAGCACCACCGCGAAATCGAGCGACCACGCTTCGGGCACCTGCGCGCCTGCGACGACGCCGAGAACCACCGACGCCTGCCAGGAGAGATACAGCGTGATCGCCGCGCCGAGGAAGTACCAGTGGCGATGCGCATGGGGCCGCGACTCGCCGTAATGGCGCGCGGCGGCGGCGAAGCTCTGGTCGGTCATGAGGAACGAAAGCCCGGCCCGCCAGCGCCAGTCGAGGTGCGCGAGGTGCGGCGCCATCGCCGCGCTGTACATGAGGAAGCGCAGGCTCACCACGAAGGCGGCGCCCACGGTCACCACGACCGGCGAATGGATCGCGATGAGCTGGCTCGCGACCAGCTGCGCGATGCCGGAGAACGAGAACATCGAGAGCGCCACGCCCTGCACGGCGGTCATGCCCGCGGCGATCGCCGCGACGCCCGCCACGAAGCCGAAGGGAATGGTGCCGAGGAGCACCGGCAGCATCTCGCGGCAGCCGTCGAGGAACTCGCTGCGGGGGGAGGCGTCTGGCAAGGATTCGCGCGCGCGAAAAGCGTGCAGTGTAGGCGAGGAGGCGAGCGCGCGTCGACGCCTTTGGTAACATGGAACGCATGAAGAAGATCGTGCTGCTGCGCCATGGCGAGAGCGCCTGGAACCAGGAGAACCGCTTCACCGGCTGGAAGGACGTCGACCTCACCGCGAAGGGCATCGAGGAGGCGCGCGCCGCCGGCCGGCTGCTGAAGCGCGAGGGCTACGATTTCGATTTCGCGTTCACCTCGGTCCTGAAGCGCGCGATCCGCACCTTGAACTTCGTGCTCGAGGAGATGGACCGCCTCTGGATCCCGGTGGAGAAGGACTGGCGCTTGAACGAGCGGCATTACGGCGCGCTGCAGGGCCTCAACAAGGCGGAGACCGCGGCGAAGTTCGGCGAGAAGCAGGTGCTCGAATGGCGGCGCAGCTACGACGTGCCGCCGCCGGCGCTCGAGCCCGGCGACGAGCGCGACGCCTCGCGCGACCCGCGCTACCGCGCGCTCGCCGCGGGGCAGGTGCCGCGCACCGAGTGCCTGAAGGATACGGTGGCGCGCGTGCTGCCCTACTGGAACTCGACCATCGCCCCCGCGATCCGCGGCAAGAAGCGCGTGCTGATCGCGGCGCACGGCAACTCGCTGCGCG
>JAICTR010000424.1 GCA_025936275.1 Burkholderiales bacterium | reverse complement strand
CCGCGCGCGCGCGCGCCGCCGCGGCAACTTCGCGAAGACCGCGTTCATCTCGCTCGTCGCCATCGTGATCCTCGGCATCGGCGCGCTGCACGTGATCCCGCTGCGGCCCTACGCGGCGAAGATCGAGCGCAGCATGTCGGCGTGGCTGCACGACGACGTCTCCATCTCCGCGGTCACCTTCCGCCTCTTCCCGACGCCGCACCTCACGCTGGAAAATCTCTCGGTCGGCAAGGTGCTCGATGCCAAGGCCGCCACCGGGAACATCTACCTCGACATCGGCACGCTCTTCGGCGACCACCCGTCGATCAACGTGCTCGAGCTCGACAACGTGACGCTCACCGCCGAGGCGGTGCGCCGCATCCCGCAGTGGGGCGCGCCGGAGGGCAAGGGCAAGGCGGGCGATATCTCGAACATCGTGCTGCACGGCGTGAAGCTCGACGTGAAGCCCGCGCCGGACATGTTCAACGCGGACCTGCGCTTCGGCCGCGACGGGGCGCTCAAGCAGGCGAGCCTGCGCGCCGTGACGGGCGCCTGGAACCTCGCGCTGCGCCCTGCGGAAAAGGGCTACACGTTCACCCTCAACGCTTCCAACTGGACGCCGCCCATGGGCGTGCCGGTCGCGATCTCGGATGCCACGCTCGCGGGCACGCTCGACGCGACCCAGGTCGTCGTTCCCGAGTTCCAGGCGCACGTGCTCGAGGGCAACGTGAACGGCACGCTGAAGGTCGATTGGCAGTCGGGCGTGCGCCTCGAGTCGGACCTGTCCATCGCCCACATGAACGCGGGCGCGCTGGTGCATGCGTTCACGCCGGACATCGCGATCACCGGCAAGCTGGACGGCAACTTCAACGTGCTCGCGCAGGCCGCGGCACCGGAAAAGCTGCTCGAGGCGCCGCGCGTGCAGGGCCGCTTCAAGCTCTCCGAGGGATCGATGAGCAACGTGGACCTGGTGGCGGTGATGCAGTCGGACGCGGCCGGGCAACGCGCCGGCGTCACCAAGTTCGCCGAGCTCAGCGGCGAATACTCCGCCGGCGAACGGCGCGCGGCGTACCGCCAGATCTCGCTGCAGGGCGGCGTGCTGCGCGGCAACGGTGCGGTGGATCTCGCGCCGAACGGCAGCTTGAGCGGCCGGCTCGCGCTGGAGATCCGTTCGCAGGTCGCGCAGGACCGCGGCGCCTTCACGGTGTCGGGCACGGTCGCGCGGCCGATCATCAAGCGCGGCGGCTGAGGGGCGCGGAGCACCGCCCCTGCGCCGGCTCCTCCCGCTTTTCCGGCTGCTCGTCCCCTACCGCGCGCGCATCGCGGCGGCCGGCGCGGCGATCGTCGTGTCCGCGGGCATGGTGCTCGCGATCGGCCAAGGCCTGCGGCTCGTGATCGACCAGGGCTTCGGCCGCGGCGCCGAGGGCATGCTCGATTCGACTCTCGCCGCGCTCGCCGCGCTGATCCTGGTCCTCGGCGCGATCACGTGGTATCGCGTCTACCAGGTGTACTGGATCGGCGCGCGCTTCACGGCGGACCTGCGCCGCCGCGTCTACGATCACCTGCTCACGCTCTCGCCCGGCTTCTTCGAGGAAGCGCGCACCGGCGAGGTTTCCTCGCGCGTCACCAACGACGTGACGCTGATCGAGGCGGTGATGGGCGGAACCCTGCTCTACGCGTTGCGCATGGCGATCACGCTCGCGGGCTGCGTCGCGATGCTCTTCTTCACCAGCGTGAAGCTCACGCTCATCGCGCTCGCCTGCATGCCGCTCGTGCTGCTGCCGATCGGGCTCCTCGGCCGGCACGTGCGGCGCCTCTCGCGCGCGGTGCAGGACCGGGTGGCGGACGTCTCGAGCCACGTCGACGAGACGCTGCACGAGATCCGCACGGTGCAGGCGTTCGCCCACGAGTCGCGCGAGAGCGCGACCTTCGGCGAGCGCGTGGAGGCGGTGTTCGCCGCGGCGATCGAGCGCTCGCGCCACCTCGCGCTCCTCATCGCCGCGGTGATCGTGCTGGCGTTCGGCGCGGTGGGCGCGCTCCTCTGGATCGGTGCGCACGACGTGTTCGAGGGACGCCTCACCGCGGGCGCGCTCACCGCGTTCCTCTTCTACGCGGTGATCGTCGCCAACGCCACGTTCGTGCTCGCCGAGGTGTACGGCGAGCTGCAGCGCGCCTCGGGCGCCTCGGAGCGGCTGCTGGAGCTCCTCGCGACCGAGTCGCGCATCGCCGCGCCGCGCCATCCCGTGCCGCTGCCCGCGCCGCGCGGCAGCGTGGCGTTCGAGGACGTGACGTTCTTCTATCCCTCGCGTCCCGCGACGCCGGCGCTCGACCGCTTCTCGCTCGCGGTGCGGCCGGGCGAGGTGGTCGCGCTCGTGGGTCCTTCCGGCGCGGGCAAGACCACCGCCTTCCAGCTTTTGCTGCGCTTCTACGATCCGGCCTCGGGCCGCGTGATGATCGACGGCGTCGACGCGCGCGACGCCGACCCGCGGGAACTGCGCCGGAGGGTGGCGGTCGTAGCGCAGGACCCCGTGGTGTTCGCTTCGAGCGTGCTGGAGAACGTGCGCTACGGCCGGCCCGAGGCGGACGAACCGCAGGTCCGCGAAGCCCTTTCCCAGGCGAACGCCCTCGATTTCGTGCAGAAGCTCCCCGCCGGCCTCGACACTCCGCTCGGAGAGCGCGGCGG
>JAICTR010000348.1 GCA_025936275.1 Burkholderiales bacterium | reverse complement strand
CGCCGCCATCGACTACGCGAAGCGCCTCAAGGCCGAGCACGACCGCCTGAAGGCGGACCTCGCGATCGTGATGCGCGTGTACTTCGAGAAGCCGCGCACCACCATCGGCTGGAAGGGCTTCATCAACGATCCGCACCTGAACGAGTCGTTCGACATGAACGAGGGGCTGCGCCTCGCGCGCAAGCTGCTGCTCGAGATCGACACCATCGGCGTGCCCTGCGGCACCGAGTTCCTCGACCTCATCCCCCCGCAGTACATCGCCGACCTCATCGCCTGGGGCGCGATCGGCGCGCGCACCACCGAATCGCAGTCGCATCGCCAGCTCGCCTCGGGGCTCTCGTGCCCGGTGGGCTTCAAGAACGGCACCGACGGCAACATCCGCATCGCGGTCGACGCCATCAAGGCGGCGAACTCGCGCCACCATTTCATCTCGGTCACCAAGTCGGGCCACGTGGCCGTGTTCAAGACGGCCGGCAACGAGGACTGCCACGTGATCCTGCGCGGCGGGAAAACGCCCAACTACGACGCGGCGAGCATCGAGGCCGCGTGCCGCGAGCTCGCCGCGGCGGGGCTCGCGCAGCACGTGATGGTGGACCTCTCGCACGCGAACTCGGCGAAGCACTACCAGCGCCAGGTCGCGGTGGGCGCGGACGTCGCGCGCCAGCTCGCCGGCGGCGAGCGGCGCATCGCCGGCGTGATGATCGAAAGCCACCTCAATCCGGGACGCCAGGACCACCTGCCGGGCAAGCCCCTGCAGTACGGCGTCTCGATCACCGACGCATGCCTCGGCTGGGACGACACCGCCGCGCTGCTCGACCAACTCGCCGGGGCGGTGCGCGAGCGCCGCGTCGCGCTGGACGCAACGGAGGAATGACATGAACGAGGCGAAGCTCGCGAAGGCGAGCGTGAAGACCGTGACACGCACCGACGACCTGCGCATCTCCGCGGTGCGCGCGCTGATCGCGCCGCAGCTCCTGCTCGAGGAGCTGCCGGTGGATGCCGAGTCGCTCGCCGCGGTGACCAATGCGCGCCAGGCCGTGCACCGCGTGCTGCACGGCGCCGACGACCGCCTGCTCGCGGTGGTGGGTCCGTGCTCGATCCACGATGCCGCCGCGGCCCTCGAATACGCGGCGCGCCTGCGCGAGGCGGCCGCGCGCCACGAGGCGGACCTCCTCGTGGTGATGCGCGTCTACTTCGAGAAGCCGCGCACCACCGTGGGCTGGAAGGGCTTCATCAACGATCCGCGGCTCGACGGCAGCTTCGCCATCAACGAGGGCCTGCGCCAGGCGAGGAAGCTCCTCCTCCAGATCAACCGCCTCGGCCTTCCCTGCGGCACCGAGTTCCTCGACCTCCTCTCGCCGCAGTACATCTCGGACCTCATCGCCTGGGGCGCGATCGGCGCGCGCACCACGGAATCGCAGACGCACCGCCAGCTCGCCTCGGGCCTTTCGTGCCCGGTCGGATTCAAGAACGGCACCGACGGCTCCATCAAGGTGGCGGTCGATGCGCTGCGCGCGGCGGCCGCGCCGCACGCGTTCATGGGGATGACGAAGACCGGCCAGGCGGCGATCTTCGAGACCGCGGGCAACGAGGACTGCCACGTGATCCTGCGCGGCGGGAAGAATCCCAACTACGACGCGGCGAGCGTGGAAGCGGCGGCGAAGGAGCTTGCCGGGGCGGGGCTCGCCGCGCGCCTGATGATCGACTTCTCGCACGCGAATGCGTCGAAGCAGTACCAGCGGCAGGTGGACGTCGCGGCCGATGTCGCGCGCCAGGTCGCGGCCGGCGACGAGCGCATCTTCGGCGTGATGCTCGAGCGCCACCTCAACGCCGGGCGCCAGGACCTGGTGCCCGGCAAGCCGCTCGCCTACGGCGTCTCGATCACCGACGCCTGCATCGCGTGGGACGACACCGCGCGCGTGCTCGAAGGACTGGCCGAGGCGGTGCGCGCGCGCCGCCTCGCCCACAGCGAATGAGCCCCGTGAAGATGGCCGCGAAGAACGAGTTCCGCATCCTCGGCCGCCGCGAGGGCAACGAGGAGCCGATCCGCTTCACCTATCGCGGGGTCGAGTTCCACCCCGATTGCTTCCACGTGGTGGCCGGGCTCAACGCGGTCGATACGCGCGAGTACACCGAGCGCACCTTCCGCGCGCTGAAGGAAGCGGGGCAGGTCTGCGCGCGCATGGGGGCGTACAAGCCGCGCACCAGCCCCTATTCGTTCCAGGGCTACGGCAAGCAGTGCCTGCCGTACGTGTTCGAGCTCGCGGGCAAGCACGGCATCCGCGTGATCTCCATGGAGGTGACGCGCGACGAGCACCTGGACGAGATCCGCGCGGCGCTGCGCGCGACGGGCGAGGCGACCGGCGTGATGCTGCAGATCGGCACCCGCAACACGCAGAACTTCGAGCTGCTGAAGGCGGTCGGCAGCCAGCGCGATTTCCCGATCCTCATCAAGCGCGGCTTCGGCATCACGCTGCACGAGTCGCTGCTCGCCGCGGAGTACGTCGCGGCCGCCGGCAATCGCGACATCGTCTTCTGCCTGCGCGGCATGAAGACGCACCTGGGCGATCCGCATCGCAACCTGGTCGACTTCGCGCACATCCCGGTGGTGAAGCGCCTCACGCGCATGCCGGTGTGCATCGATCCTTCGCATTCGGTGGGATTGCGCGGCGCCGACCCCGACGGCCTCCCGGACATCTTCCATGCGGCCGCGCAGGGCATCGTGTCGGGCGCGAACCTGGTCCTCACCGACATCCATCCCGAGCCGCGCAAGGCGCTGGTCGACGGCGCGCAGGCGCTCTCGCTCGAGGAGCTGCCCGCTTTCCTCGAGGATTGCGCCATCGCCCGCGAGGCGTACCTCAAGCGTCGATCACGGCTGACGGCAGGCCAAAGGCAGGAAACGCAGATGAACGCCGATGAGCCGCAGATGAACGCGGAAAAGGCTTGAAGTCGGTCGCGTTTCGGGCCGTGTTGTCAAGGAATCGTCACGTTTTCGCTGCGTTCATCCGCGGCCTATCTGCGTTCATCTGCGTTCTCGCCGCCTTTAGCCTCACGCAGTCCGCGGCCGCCGAGACGATCGCGATCAAGGACGACCTCGGCCGCACGGTCGAGCTGAAGGCGCCGGCGCGGCGCATCGTGACGCTCGCGCCGTTCCTGACCGAGCTCGCGTTCTCCGCCGGGCTGGGCGATCGCGTCGTGGGGGTGAGCGCTTTCAGCGACTTTCCGCCCGAGGCGAAGCACCTGCCGCAGGTCGCGAGCGCGGCCGGTCCCGCGCTCGAGCGCATCGCGGCCCTGCATCCGGACCTGGTGCTCGCGTGGAAGGACGCGATCCGTACCGATGAGGCGGATCGCATCGCGCGCATCGGGCCCGCGGTGTTCGTCGCCGAGGAGCGCTCGCTCGACGAGGTGCCGCGCGTGCTTGAGGACATCGGCAAGCTCGCCGCGGTGGACGTGCATG
>JAICTR010000375.1 GCA_025936275.1 Burkholderiales bacterium | reverse complement strand
GCTGCGCGGTCGGCACCTCGTCGAAGTAGGAGGGCGGCAGGCGTAGCACCTTGGCGAACATCTCGCGCCGCAGGTCGAGGATCACCTTGTTGCTCACCCATTGCGACGAGTAGCCCGAGGTGAAGCTCGCGATGCCGCTCACCAGGAACACGCCCACGATCGCGAGCGGCAGCAGGATCGCGAGGCTGCGGTTGCGGTTCACGAAGAGCTCGTCGATCAGCGGACCGGTGAGCTTCACCAGCGCGGCGTCGGCCAGGCCGCCCACCACCATGCCGACGATGCCCGCGGCGAGCGCCCAGCGATAGGGCCAGACATGGCGCAGGAGCCGCACATAGAGCTCGCGGCCGGAATGCTTCGGGGGAATCATCCCGTCATTATCCGGGAACCAGGCGCCCGTACAGGGCCACGTACTCGGCGGCCATCTTCGCGGGCGAGTACGGCAGCACCGCCCCACGCGCCGCCTCGCCCAGGGCGGCAGCGGTCGCCGGCCCCAGGCGATCGATCGCGGCGGCGATGCCGGCCACGTCGAGCGCATCGCGCACGAAGCCGCTGCGCGCCTCGACCAGCAGCTCGGCCGCACCGCACTTGGGCGTGGTGATCACCGGCAGGCCGCACGCCATCGCCTCGAGCACGGCGTTGGGCTGCGGGTCGTAGAGCGTCGCGAGGACGAACGCATCCGACGCGGCGAGGTACGGCCGCACATCGGAGACGCCGCCGAGGAATCGCACGCGCTGCGCGATGCCCAGCCGCGCGGCGTGCGCCATGTAGCCGCGGACGGCCTTGTCGCGGCCGGCGATGACCGCCCAGGGCGCCGACTGCGCGCGGGCGAGCGCCTCGAGCAGGAAGCGCACGCCCTTGCGCTCGAACCCCGATCCGACGTGCGCGACGACCCGTGCCTCGCGCGGAATGCCGAGCTGCTGGCGCACCGCGTCGCGCATCTCCTCGCGCAGCCCGGGATGAAAGCGTTCGCCATCCACGGCGTTGCGGATCAGCACCAGCTTCTCGGGCGCGAGCGCGAAGCGCGCGCGGATCTCGCCGCGCACCATCTCCGAATTGCAGATCACGGCGCGCAGCCGCGGGCTTGCGAAAAGCGCGCGCTCCGCGGCGAGGAGCTGTCGATGCTGCGGGCTCAGGCGCGTCGCGAGGCGCGCGAGCGGGCCCTGGATGCGCGCGCGCTCCTCGAGCCACTGCGCATGCACGCCGTCGCCCGCGCGATATACGTCGCAGCACGGAATGCGCTCGTGGGATTGCACCAGGTCGAAGCGTCGGCGCGCGAGCTCGGCGCATGCCGCGCGCGCGAACGCGCGGTCGCGCCACAGGCTCCCGATATGGAACGGCCGCAGCAGGATCGCCGAGCCGTCGTGCCCCGGCCATTCGCGCGCGACGACGGTGATCGAGGCGCCCTGCGCGCGCAGCGCCGCGATCGCCGCCTGCACGAAGCGCTCCGCGCCGCCCGCCGCGTCGTAGCGGCCGCGCACCAGCGCCACGCGCGGCCCGAGGGCCGGCGGCCTGGGGGGCGCCGCGCTCACGGCGCCGCGAGCACGTCGTTCACCGCGGCATGCACGCGATCCACCGGAAGGCGGGTCAGGCATTCGCTCACCTTGCCGCCGCCGCAGCCGTCGTTGCCGCAGGGACGGCAGGGGTATTCGGGGCTCGCGACGACGCGGTGCGTGACGCGCCACGGACCCCATTGCCTTTCGCCGCTCGGCCCGAAGAGCGCGACCACGGGCGTACCCATCGCTGCCGCGATGTGCATCGGGGCGGAATCGACGCCCACGAAGAGGCGTGCGCGTGCAGTGAGCGCCGCGAGCTCGCGCAGGGTGAGCTGGCCGGAAAGGTCCGTGACCGGCACCTGCGCCTCTTCGAGCGTGCGCGCGAGGATCGCTTTCTCGCGCGCATCGGGCGCGCAGGTGACGACGATCGCATGGCCGTCGTGCGCGAGGCGGCGCATCAGCTCCGCCGTCTGCGCCTCGGTCCAGGTCTTGAAGAGCCAGCGCGAAGTGGGATGCAGGTGCACGAAGCCGCGTGCGCCCAGCCCCGCCCGCGCGAGGAGCGAATCCACGCGCGCCTCGGCCTCGGCGCCCGGCACCATCACCAGGCGCTTCTCGCTTTCCTCTGGATACAGGCCCACGCGCCGCAAAGCATCGAGGTTCGTCTCCACCGTGTGCCGCGGCGTGGCCGCGGGCAGCTTGTAGCGATGGGTGAAGCTCCAGCGCCAGAAGGGGTTGTCGCGCTCGGGCGCCACGCACCAGCGCGGGCGCAGCGCCTGCGCGAGCCACGCGCCGCGCCAATGGCCGGTGAGGTGCACGAGGAGCTGGTAGCGCCGCTCGCGCAGCGTGGCGAGGAGCCGGCTCTCATGGCGCGCCTGGTCGACGATGCCCTGGCGCTTCCAGCCGCGGTCGATGCCGTGGATCGCGGCGATCGCGGGATGCCCCGCGAGCATGTCGCGCGTGTCCTCGTAGACCAGCGCGTCGATCTCGGCGTGCGGCGCGCGGTTGCGAAGCACCTGGAAGACGGGCGAGGAGAGCAGCACGTCGCCGTGGTGGCGCAGCTTCAGCACCAGCACGCGGCGCAGCGATCCGGGGGGGATGGCGTCGGGAACCATGGCATCGGGAATCGAACGGCCCCGAGACTATAATCCATCGCTTCCCATGAGCGACCTGGATAGCGAGTTCCAACGCGGCCTGGAGCTTCGCGCGGGCGGACGCCTGGAGGAGGCATTGCAGGTCTTCGATGCGCTCGCGCGCAAGTCGCCGGGCGTCGCCCGCGTGATCGCGCTGCGCGGGCTTACGCTCTGCCACCTCGAGCGGTTCGAGCCCGGCATCGCCGACCTGGGGCGCGCCGCGGCGCTGGCGCCCGGCGATCCCGCGATCCATTGCGACCTCGGCATGGTGCTCTTCGCGCTCGACCGCCTCGACGAGGCGCAAGCCGCGCTGCGGCACGCGCTGCGGCTCGCGCCTGCATATGCCGAGGCGCTCAACAACCTCGGGCTCGTGCTGCGCGCGCGGGGCGACTTCGCCGGTGCCGAGGACGCCGCGCGCCGCGCCATCGCGGCGGCGCCGCACCTCGACGCGGCACGCTTGAACCTCGCCTATGCGCTCCTCGCGCAGGGCCGCTTCGCCGAGGCCTGGCCGGCG